>NZ_JBWKYN010000119.1:0-17635 GCF_059423785.1 Arcicella sp. GW458-12-2-14-TSB2
TTCATATACTTTATTAAATACTTTATTAATAAATTTACTTTTATAAATACACTGGTAAATCAATTGCAATATCGGTTGTACAAATAGATGTCAAATCAACTATTTCATGCAATTGCTCTCTACTAATTGCTTCCACTGTTCCTACTAATTTTCCTGTATAATGCAATGTGATTTTTTCGGCACTTTTTCTAGTTTCTACAATCAATGGGTGAATTGAGCCATCTAGTGCTTTACTAATATCTTCGGCAAATTCTTTAAACATCAAATTGGTTGGTAACAAGTATAGTTCTTCGCTAAGGTGGTTTTCACCTGTTACAAAAACTGGTACTGGATAATATTCTGTTGAAGCCGACAAGGTAGCATATACTTTTCTAGCTTTTACAAAACTTTCCTCTTGCTCTTCTGCCGAGAATCCTCCGAAAATAATCGCTACTTTTTGTCTATCCTCCATTTCTTCAAGGCGCTTAGCTATCGCAGTATCGAGCTTTGTTAACAATTGCTGAAATTTAAACGTGTTTTTCCCTGTACGCATTCTTTCGCGAATTGACTGGCGAATAAAATACGTAATAGAATCAGTTACGTTCAACCCGATTTCGGCCATTTGCTTAAAGATAATAGACGTAGGCGACATCCCTGGAATAGTGTTTGGGTCGTGCAAAATAACTTTCCCTTCAGGCGTAACAAAACCATCGATACGTGTACAAACGCCAAATTTTAGCGAATCAAATGCTTTTTTCACATCTGCTTGTACTTGTTGGTTATTCTCTAAAGATGTTCTAATCGGAATTTTTTTGCGAGTTGCCGACGATTGATATTTGGCTTTAAAGTCAAATACTTCCACATTAGCTACGATTTCAGTCGGTGGTAAAGCTACAGACTCACAGTCTGGATTTTGAATTACGCCACAGCTAAACTCCTGCCCTTTTACAAAACCTTCAATCAAAACGGCATCCTCGGAATTCATCGAAATCAGGGCTACATTTTCCTGTGAGTTTTCAAAATGTGAAGTAATTTTTTCTAATAGCTCAGCAGGGTGATATACAACTTCCCCATTCATCGAAACGGGTAATCCGATTCCTTCATCCAAATTCGCCATCGTCTGCACGAATGCTGTATGTTCCACACTATTCCATTCCTCTAAAGACACTTCTCTGATAAACAAACATTGTTTAACTGCTTTTACAAAGTCATCCACTGAATCTTTTTTCACAAAAGCTACTCCGATTGATGAACCTTGATGGGGAGCTTTAACTACAAATGGTAAACCTACTGATTCTTTTACTTCTTCAAACAATGCTATAGCATCTTTGCTTTCAAAATATTCACGGCTGATACTTGTCGTTTTTTTATCTAGTCCGACAGATAAGCGGATTAAATCATTCTGTGCAATTTTATCAATTCCTATTGATGACCCCATCAAACTTGGTCCTGAATAAGGAACACCATACCACTCTAATAATCCTTGGATACTTCCGTCTTCACAAGCAGGCCCATGCATGGCGATAAAAACAAAATCAAATTTCTTTGAAAACTGTTCTGGACTAATTCGCTCACCAACTTTTGAAATTATATCGTTCAATTCTTCATCCGATAATTGCCCTAAAGATTCAACATAAATACTGTAATCTCCTTGATATGATTTTGGTGGATAGAAATCCCGAATCGAAGCAGAATAGACTAAATCAGGATTTAGTAAAATAAAATTCCCCAAACCATCCACAAATACAGGAATTGGTTCAAAAAGAGTTTTATCAATATTTTCCATTGCGGTTTTACCTCCAGCAAAACTGATTTCACGCTCACGGGCAGGACCGCCAAAGAAGATGCCTATTTTCATAAAGGGAATTAATTTTTGATGTTGATATGGATGAAAACGATATAGTAGTTTAATCAAACGGTTTCTTCTAAAAACTAAAAGTTGATAACTGAATTGCGATAGCTTCTACTACAAGCAAAGGTAAGAAAAAACCCTTGTAGAATGTATGCTACAAGGGTTTTTGATTTATCGAGAATTTATATTGAATCACATATTTATGGCTTCCACCTTAGTGATTTCGGGTACTTCACGCAATATTGTTTCTTCAATTCCTCCGCGAAATGTCATGGCAGACATCGAACAAGAACTACAGGCACCTATTAATTCAAGACGAAGCGTATGACCATCAACAATTTCAAGGACACGTACATTTCCTCCATCTGCTTCGAGATACGGACGGATTTTATCTAAGGCTTTTTCTATTTTTTCCTGTAAAGGAGATTCGACTGTTGTTTCCATAAAATATATCACACAAATTAAGAATACTTCATTTGCGTTTTAATGGTAATAATTATCTCAAATATACAAGAAAAACTACACTTTTACTTGTACTGGAGTAGTCTTTTCTTTTGTTGCATTTCTGATAGCCACTTGCTGAGCCAACAATTCTGCTGATTGCTTAAATGCAGTGGCAATAATGCTGTCATTCATCACTGCTGGTTTACCTGCATCGCCTGCTTCTCTAATACTTTGTACTAAAGGAATTTCTCCTAATAATGCTGTTTCGTATTTAATAGCTAGGTTCTTACCGCCGTCTTTTCCGAAAATATAATATTTATTATCTGGTAATTCTTCTGGAGTAAAATAGGCCATATTTTCTATAACGCCCAATACTGGCACATTAATTTGTGGCTGACGGAAAAACATCAGTCCTTTAGTAGCATCAGCCAAGGCTACCTTTTGTGGCGTTGTTACGATTACCGCACCAGTTACTGGTACAAGTTGCACCAATGAAAGGTGAATATCAGAAGTTCCCGGAGGAAGGTCAATTAATAAATAATCTAACTCGCCCCAATGTGTATCACTAAAAAACTGACGCAAGGCTTGCGTAGCCATTGGTCCACGCCAAGGTACTGGATTATCTTGAGGAGCCAAAAAGCCCATCGAAATCATTTTGATGCCATATTGCATAATTGGCTGAATCATGTTTTTACCATTAATTTGACTCACCAAAGGTTGCATATCTTCAGCACCAAACATTACGGGAATAGAAGGTCCTGAAATATCAGCATCAATAATACCAACTTTAGCTCCTGAAAGTTTAAGTGCCATCGCCAAGTTGGCTGTTACTGTAGATTTTCCCACTCCTCCTTTTCCAGAAGCAATCGCAATAATATTTTTGACATTAGGCAATAATGCTGTTCCCATTCTTGAAGAAGTAACATCGGCTGTCATATCAATTACTACACTTAGATTTTCATCTACATGCTCATGGATAGCTTCAACGCATTCTCTACGAATTCTTTCCTTTAATGGGCAGGCAGGAGTTGTTAATACTACTGTAAAACGAACTTCACCAATACCTAATTCAATGTCTTTAATCATATTGAGCGTAACCAAATCTTTCTTTAAATCTGGTTCTTGTACCGTTGATAACGCCCTAATGATGTCTTCTTTTTTTATTTTTAAATCGCCCATTCTTATGTGTTAAAGGTTACGCTTTTTCAAAAAATCAATCCATTTAACTTTTGAAAATCCTTTGTTAAATCATGTAAACACTTCTAATAAAACTGAACGACAAAGATACATGAGAAGTTCGGAATTGGGAGATGTGAAATTAAAAAAGGTGAGTTCATTATAAAATAGTTGTCTGCAAATCCCTCCCTTTTTTGTAAGTAAGCTACTTTCTATGACAGGTTATCTATTCATCAAAACTATCAGTTTAATGAATATTATAACCTAAAAAGATTTTTTGAAATACCATTTTCAAACTGACATAAAGCTGATTCAGCATTACAATATACCAGTTCATGCAAAAATAGCCCAATCAAAGCCTATTCCTAGGTAAATTTGAAATGAAAAGGAGAGTAATTGAATGAGAAAAACAAGTAGCCATATTATTTTTTGGATAGCTTATGCTTTCTACTTTTTTTTATCTGGATTTATTACCATCCCTCAAAAATTTGCTCAGTCACACAACATGATTCAAAATGTTGTTATCTCAGTCTCAGAAATAATTATTTGCTTTTACTTACTGATTCACCGTATTCTTCCCTTTACCCTACCAACAAAAAGATATAGGATACTGTTTTTTTTATTAATTACGCTAGCTACATTATCTTCTTTGGGGAATGCTTTTTTTGTTTATCTTTATAGTCACTTCATCACTAATAACACATTTAGTTTTTATAAATCCTGTACAGTTGGTTTAAATAACGTTTACTTATCAATACATTTTGCCTTAGCTTATTGGTTTGCTACTAATTTCGTTCAGAATGTAAGAGAACAAAGCAAAGCTGAATTACAAAAAAGTATCCTTGAAAAATCTATTTTAGAAGCTGAGCTTTCATCACTTAAGAATCAAATCAATCCTCATTTTTTTTATAATTCTTTGAATTTTCTGTATGCTCAGGCACTACCAGTGTCAAGAAGGCTCTCGGATTCGGTGATGTTGTTATCTGAAATGATGCGCTATACCATCAAAGAAAACGATGCTGAAGGCAAAGTACCCTTAGAACAAGAAGTAAAATATATACAAAACTATTTTGCCATTCAACAAATGCAGTTTGGCGAAAACCTTCAGCTACAGATAGACATCATTGGAAATATTAATTATAGGCGCATTCATCCATTAACACTAAGTCCATTTATAGAAAATGCTCTAAAAAATGGTGATTTAAGTAGTGCAGAACAGCCCATAAAAGTGCTAATAGAAACACAGGAAAATGATTTATTTTTAACCATCATCTATTTAAGGAAAAAAGGAATAAAGGAAAGTGAAGTATATGATGATTTGATAGAAATACGAAGAAAACTTTACATTGTGTATTTTAATAATCATGTCGTCAAATTTGAACATTCTGAAAATATTCATAAAATCTTCCTGAAATTAAGTTTATGAATTCCATTAAAATAAAGTACCACTACTACTATTGGATATTAGATTTTTTGTTTCATAGCATTATTCATTATTCAAATTTCGATACAAAAATTAACTTAGTTAGTTTCGGAATTATCCTTTATAATATTCTGCTTAAAATGGCAACTTTTTACCTATCGTTAAAGGTAATTTTCCCTTTTTTGTTAGACAAGAAAAAGCCTATACTGCTAAGTATCATCATTTTTTTATCCATTTTTTCAATTGCAAACCTAGGTGTATGGATTGACAAAACATTAATGCCTATCACTGAAGCAAACATTCAGGCAACTCCCTTTTGGAGCATTAATGTGATGGTGAGGTCTTGGTATTTAATGATTATGATTCCTACGGCATTTGTATATTGGTATGCTGAAAAAACAATTATTCAAGAAAAAAAACAGCAAGAAATAGCCAAACAAACGAGTGAACTCGAAAAAATTATCGTGAGGTCAGAACTCTCGAGTATCAAGAATCAAATAAATCCAGAATTTCTATTCAATACGCTAAACTTTTTCTATTTCCAAGCAAAGACCCATTCCAGTAATCTTTCAAGGGCAATAACCTTGCTTTCTGAGATGATGAGCTACACCCTCCATGATAATTATCAAGTAGAAAAAGTGCCTTTAGCGTCTGAACTAAAGCATATTCAAAACTATATCGAGATTCAACAACTACGTTATGGTAATAGGTTACAAATAATTTTAACCGTTCTTGGCGATATTTCGGACAAACAAATCATGCCTTTAATTCTGATTACCTTCGTTGAAAATGCATTTAAGCATGGAGAGTTGAATAACCCACTGAAGCCTCTAAAAATTACAGTAAATATTGAAAAAGATGAATTGCAGTTTATGATTCATAATTATAAACGTCAAGGACCAATAGAAATTCAATCAGGAAAAATAGGACTTGAAAACACTAAAAAAAGACTTCAATTAGGCTATGCTGGATGTCATCAATTAGCTATCATCGACGACCCTCATTTTTATCAAGTAAACCTTTTTATTAAGATGTAACCAAGATATTCAGTACCCTATAAAACACAAAAGGCACATCATAGAGACGAGCCTTTCATTTCATTGATTAGATGAAAACTAGGTGAATATAATAGGCAGACCATCTACTAGAATGACGTTTACGCATAGAACTTATAAGTTCAAATTTTATTCTTATCGTTTGATTGTAAAAATTATTTACACCAACTCCTCTTAAAAAATGACGAACTACTTCTTTTCAAGGGTAAACTCAATTATCAGCATTTAACAGTTTTTTATACTCATTATCAAACACTACAATCTAGATTACAATCTGTAATTTTGCGTTGAAAAACGTATAAAGTAGCTTAAATAGCTTTTAAAAAACCAACATAATACTTTGTAAAAAAACTCAATAATATATAGTAGAAATAATTTTCGCAGAATGTTTTCACATTGTCTTATGCGCTGTGAAAACTTAAAATAATTATCCAAAATTGAATAACCATCCAACGGAATTCATCCTTTATTAACTTCAAAGATGAATTTTTACACCCTTGAATGAGCACCACTATGAGTATAAATTGTTTAATAATTGATGATGAGCAAGCTGCAATTGATATTCTAACAAGTTATATCAAAAACATTCCTTCTTTAAATCTTGTGGCAACGAGTATTGACCCACTAGAAGCGCTTGATATTGTCAATACTCAGAAAATAGATTTAGTTTTTATTGATATTCAAATGCCTGAGCTTTCAGGAATTAGTTTTATAAAACTTGTAAAAGGCAAATGCAAGTTTATTCTTACTACTGCTTACAGACAATACGCCATCGAAGGTTTTGATAATAATGCTATTGATTATCTGATAAAACCCATCTCCTTTGAACGTTTTTTACAGGCTTTACAAAAAGTTCAGATTCCACAGTCGTCGGGCAGTCAGCCTCAGGAAAATACAAGCAACTCACTTAATCCAGACAACTTTATTTTTGTAAAAACTGACAACCGAATCCAAAGAATAAATCTTTCGGAAATACTTTTTATTGAAGGCTTGGGAAATTATGTTACGATTCATACAGAAAAAGGAAAGTTTGTAACCCTATTGAACGTTAAAGACCTTGAAGAATCTTTGCCTTCTGAAAGTTTTGCACGTGTACATCGTTCTTATATTATTTCCTTGAGTAAAATAGAATTTATAGAAGGAAATCAGATTTATTTAGACAAAGACCTCAATATTCCTCTGGGCGATACTTACAAAAATCAGGTATGGGCCATCCTCGATGGTAAAATTATTACAGGGAAAAGACCTCCTTTTTAAGATTGAAAAAGAAAAGAGTCAGAATTAAAATACAAGTTGTAACAATCTTTCCGACCTTTGCTAAAATTTTTCAACGACTTTAATCATTTTATGAGACCAGACCAACGACCATTTATCGTAGGCATCACCGGAGGCAGCGCTTCGGGTAAAACATTATTTCTCAATCAATTACTTCATTCTTTTTCAAAAGATGAAATTTGCTTGATTTCACAAGATAATTATTACAAAAACAGACACGAGCAAGTTATCGATAAACATGGCTATATCAATTTTGATGAACCCGAATCGTTAGATTTACATCAATATGCGCTTGATGTGGAAACGATTCGTTCTGGTCAGGCTTTCCAACGGAAAGAATACACCTTTAATAATCCTGACATCATTCCCGAAATAATCACTTTTCATCCAAAGCCAATCATCGTAGTGGAGGGCTTATTTGTTTTTTACTTTAAGGAAATTGCCGATTTGCTAGATTTAAAAATCTTTGTGGACGCAAAAAGTAAAATCAGGCTAGATAGAAGAATCAGACGTGATGCGGCTGAAAGAGGATATGGTGAAAAAGAGGAAGTAATGTACCGTTGGGATAATCATGTTGAGCCCGCTTTCAAAAAATATGTAAAGCCTTATCGTAAAACATCTGATATTGTTATTCCAAACAATACTCACTTCGAAAAAGGTCTTGAAATTTTGGTGGGGTATTTAAGAAGTAAAATATAGACCCTTTTAAAGAGGCTAAATGGCTAGTGTTGTAAAAAGCATTAGCCATTTTTTTATAACTTACTAGTCTTAGTCTTTCTAAGACTAATCAAGCACAACCTTTATTATATCATGAACGAACAAATCAATAACATAAAAGACAAACTTGAACAACTAAAACGGTTGGACAAGAATTATAGATTGTTTGGTGCAAATAAGCATAAATATAAACTCAATCCCACAATTTCATTAGACAAAATCCGACAATTTGAATCAGCTCACAAAGTAAAATTACCAACTGATTATGTTGAGTTCTTGACAAATATTGGTAATGGTGGCGCAGGTCCATTTTATGGACTTGAACCAATAGAGGACTCTTTGTTTGATGATTTGCACAATAAAAGACCCGACTCATTACTTAATCCAAGTAAACCTTTTTTACATTCAGAGCCTTGGAATTTAGAATTTCAGCCATCTGTTGACGTAGATGAAAATGAAGAAGCATATCAGCTTGAACTTGATAAATTTGAAGATAAGTATTCTGACAATGAACAAATGAATGGAGTACTTGCAATTTGCAATTATGGATGTGCAGTTAGTTTAAATTTAGTCGTAAATGGGAAAGAGTATGGTTACATTTGGACAGATGATAGAGGTAGTGGAAATGGCATTTATCCTTCCTACGAACTTGGCAATGAAGACACTATTACTTTTTTGAATTGGTATGAGTTATGGCTTGATAACTCTATAATCAAAGCCACCATTCAAGTACAACACGAACAAGCAAACAAATTATTAAAAAAATCTTGGTGGAAACTATGGTAGTTTTTTTCTGTTGTTTTTGTCTCCGACTGATTTTAGGAAATATTACGATTAGTTGAGACGCTCTTTGCCGTTTTTAGTCGTAGAAAAATCGACTACCTGTTTGAGGCTAAATCATTTAATCTTAAAAGCCTTTAAAATGACAAATGCTTTACTAGTCAAACTATCGCATTGAAGTATAATCGAGTCCTCTGAAATAGATTTTACGAGATAAAATTGAGAATCCAGTTTAATCTTATTATCTAAAATTGTGTACTCCTCTGAATGAATTACATCTGATTCAGGGGTGATATAAATTGAATCAGCAGAGAAATGACTATACCTTTTTAAGATATTATTCTTCCCGAAAAATAATGAACTACCTGGAATGGAATCTTTCGAATTTTTTGGAGTATAATATGTTTCTTGTAAATTACCATCTATATCTGTTCGATAAACTACATCCCAAAATTTACCTTCATTTCCATTTGTTAAAATAGTTTCAATAGTATCTTTTTTTTTACAGGAAGAAGCTATTATTGTTAGCAGAACAATTCTAAATAGGAGTTTTGACATTTTATAAAAGTTTATGATTAATTTAATTATTTAAATAGAAAAAGATACACATTCAAGGTTCCTAAATACTGGTCTTAGGAGAGCCTAAGACTAGTCGGGTAACAGCTCACAGCTTAAATCTCAAATCTAATAACTATCCTATCAAAGGAAACTCTCCAGCCTGATGCCTCTTTGCCATTTCTACATAATGCAACGCACTTAAAGGTAGTTTTTGAGCTTGTTCAGGAGAAATTTGTTTAACAACTTTTGCAGGAATACCCACTACCAAAGAATAATCTGGTATTTCCATTCCCTCTGGTACCAATGCATTTGCCCCAATGATACAATATTTACCAATCTTAGCTTTATTTAATACGGTAGCTCGCATCCCTATCAACGAAAAATCACCAATGGTAGCTCCATGAACGATAGCTCCGTGTCCTATTGTCACATCGTTTCCAATAATTGTTGGGTCGCCTAAGTCAGCATGCAACACCGCAGTATCTTGAATATTTGAGCGGTCTCCGATATAAATTGCTTCTACATCTGCCCTAATGACAGCACCGTACCACACTGAAACATCTTTGCCAAAAGTAACCTGCCCCATTACAGAAGTATTGGCAGCAAAAAATGGTTTATTTTCCATAAAATTTCGATTAAAGTCGTTAAAACAAAGTTAAGCAAATCGTAAGCAATGAGTATAAACAGAAACAAAATCTATTTAATAAAGGATAAAACTATAGTTTTTGCGTGCTATATTTAGCCTCTTTTTTACAAACATTATCCTAAAAAAATGTCCAATTTACAAATTATGAAGAAAGCTTGGCTTGTTTCAGCATTGTGTTTTCCGATGCTTGCAACTGCTCAGCAAAGTGTTTCCTTAGACGATATGTCTTATTGGAAATCATCTGACAAAACGAACTGGCAAATTGCTGGAGATGTCACAGCAGACATATTAAAACCTGAAACAATGGTATTGGCGCCGGGGAAAGGCGTACTCGCTAATTTACCAAATGCACAAAATCGTTCTAATTTACAATCAGTAGCAGAATTTGCAGACGTAGATGTATCATTCGATTTTATGATGGCTGTACATTCTAACTCAGGATTCTACTTGATGGGAAGATACGAAGTGCAATTATTAGATAGCTGGGGTGTGAAAAACCCATCAACAGGCGACTGTGGAGGTATCTATAAACGTCGTCGCTATGAAAATGGCAAAGAAGTGCTTTATGATGGACACGCTCCTCGCTTAAATGCTTGCCTTGCTCCGGGGCTTTGGCAACATATCGATATTTCTTTCCAAGCCCCTCGTTTTGATGCTGCTGGGAAAAAAATTGCTAATGCTAAAGTAATTTCAATTAAACTTAATGGCATTGCTATCCAAGAAAATGTAGAACTGACAGGCCCAACTGGCGGTCCAATTTCTGAAACTGAAGCGCCAACTGGTCCATTCATGATTCAAGGAGACCACGGTCCAGTAGCTTTCCGTAATTTAAAAGTTTCTAATTTTGGCGGAAAGCCAGCAGAGCTTTCAAATATTTCATATAAAGTATTTTATGGAAATTTCAGAGAGCCTAAAGATTTCTTGAGTAAAAAACCAGATGTTACAGGTACACTAGACAAGCTTACTTGGGAAGTAGGTACTAAAACCAACGATTTTGCTCAGATTTTCAATGCTACTTTAAAAGTTCCTGAGGCTGGAAAACACCAATTTACTTTCCAAGCTGGTGGTAAATATTATGTAAATGTAAACGGAAAAGAGTTGCTTGACGACGCATGGACGACTTCTCGTGATAAACGTAGTGCATCAATGGATTTACCTGCTGGTAATGTCCCTGTTGAAATTACAGTTTATAAAACAGATGGTTGGGTTTCTCCGATTCTAGGAATGGAAGTACAAGGGCCAAATTTCCGTGCTGTTCCTTTTCATTCTTTAGGGTCAGTGTTAGCGGGTACTCCATCAGACCCTATCTTATTAGATGCTACAGAACCTACTTTGTTGCGCTCTTTCTCAGACATCAACAGAAATACTCCTAATGCTAAACGTATCGTTCATGCCATCAATGTAGGTAACCCTGCCAAATTGCATTATACGTACGATTTAGATAATGGTGCTATCGCACAAATTTGGAAAGGTGATTTCTTAAATACTTCGCCCATGTGGGATGACCGTGGTGATGGTTCGTCACGCCCAAGAGGACCAATCTTGAGTTTAGGTGATATTCCTCTTATCGTTTCTGGAGATTCAAAAGCAAGTGATGCACTGGGCACAAATGCAGGTTTCCGTACGTTGGGTTATGATTTAGATGCTGACAATCTACCAACTTTCCGTTATCAAATCTATGGTACAGAAGTAGAAGACCAAATAAGAGTAATCGACGGGAAATACCTTACGCGTTCGCTAACGCTTAAAAATCCAGAGGCAAACAATGCTTTAATGTGTCGTTTGGCTGTAGGAAAAAGTATCACAAAATTAACGGATGATACGTATGAGGTAAATGGCAAAAGCTATTACATCAAAGCATCAAATGCTACTATCGAAAAATCTGGGAATGATACAATATTGTTAGTACCAGTAAAAGACAAAGTACAATATTCTGTAATGTGGTAAAATCCCTCAACCTTATGAGGTTTTAAATCTGAAAAATCAAATGAATATCAAAAATATAACACAGTCGTTCAGCCATTCCCTTACCAAAATAGGTTTAGCTTTGGCAATGACTACTGGAGCTTTCGCACAGGATGGTCCAACTGAAAATGATTATTATAAAATTGCCAAACTTCCTATTCCAGAAGGAATCGTCTTAGAAGTAGGTGGTTTGGTTACTTTACCAAACGGTGATTTAGCAGCCTCTACTCGTCGTGGAGATGTATATATTATCGAAAACCCAAATTCAAGCTCGCCAGTGTTTCGCAAGTTTGCCAGTGGTTTGCATGAGATTCTAGGGCTTGCTTACAAAAACGGAAATCTTTATTGCGCACAAAGAGGTGAATTGACAAAACTAGTTGATAAAAACGGAGATGGTAAAGCAGACCGTTATGAAACTGTTTACTCATGGCCAATCTCTGGACATTATCATGAATACTCTTTTGGTCCTAAAATTGGCCCAGACGGAGCATTTTATGTAACTGGAAACGTTGGTTTTGGAAATTCTGACTGGTGGGCAGGGAAATCGTTTGTACCTTGGAGAGGCTGGACAATGAAAATTACTGAAGATGGTAAAATGACTCCTTATGCAGCGGGTATGCGTTCTCCTTGCGGAATAGGGATGATTGACGGTCAATTCTTTTATGGTGACAACCAAGGAGACTGGATGGGTTCTGGTTTTATCTCACAAGTTGAAGAAGGAGACTTTATGGGTCACCCAGCTTCATTGGCTTGGGCTGCTCGTCAAGAATCACCGGTAAAAATGCGTGCTGAAATGATTTATGCTAAGGTTGACCCAAGGGATAATCCGAAAGTTAAGCCTGAATATGTGAAGAATGAGCCGATGACTACGATTTACGAAATGGGCAAAACCACGTATCCAAACATGGGCATTAAATCGCC
This sequence comes from Arcicella sp. GW458-12-2-14-TSB2, assembly GCF_059423785.1. Lineage (NCBI taxonomy): Bacteria > Pseudomonadati > Bacteroidota > Cytophagia > Cytophagales > Flectobacillaceae > Arcicella > Arcicella sp. GW458-12-2-14-TSB2. The sequence continues at coordinate 12,792 of NZ_JBWKYN010000119.1, forward strand.
AGCAGTTTGGTTACCACACGGTGTATTGGGAGTTTCTACATCAGAAATCATTCAAGATGACACACAAGGAGGATTTGGACCATTTGCAGGTCAAGTTTTTGTGGGTGACGAAGGTATGTCTAAAATCGCCCGTGTATTCTTAGAAAAAGTAAATGGTAAATTTCAAGGGGCTTCATTTGATTTCAGAAGTGGTTTCCGTTCAGGTGTATTAAGAATGGCTTGGGGAACAGATAAGGCCATGTTCGTAGGTGGAACAAACCGTGGTTGGGGTTCTACAGGGAAAGAAGCTTTCGGTTTAGAAAGATTAGTATTCTCTGGAAAAATGCCTTTCGAAATGAAAGCTGTGAGAGCGATGCCAGATGGTTTCGAGATTGAATTTACATTGCCAGTTGACAAGAAAACGGCTGAAAATGTAAACAATTATGATGTTTCTAGCTATACATACAAATATCACCCTGTGTATGGTAGCCCAATTGTTGATAGAAAAGATAATGCTGTAAGAGGAGCAAAAGCAAGTGAAGATGGTTTGAAAGTAAGAATAGTAGTGGATAATTTACGTGAAGGTTATATTCATGACATTAAGCCAGAAGGCGTACTTTCAGCAACTTCACATTTGAATTTATTACACGGGTCGGCATACTATACATTGAACAGCATTCCTCAAGGTGCAAAAGCTAATATTACGTTGGTAACACCAAAAACACGTGAACAACGTGAGCGAATCGATATGGGGGCTAAAGTAAATACGCCAGACAACCAAATGAAAGAAGCGATGCCAACGGCTGCTGGCGAAAAAGCTAAAGCAAAAATGACATCAAGCGTAATTTCAGATGCTGAGGCGATGAAATTATTGAGCAAAAGTACTTGTTTGGCTTGCCATAAAGTGAATGAGCGTGCTGTTGGTCCTTCATATCAAGAAATCTCAAAAAGAAAATATTCGGCTGCTCAAATCGAAGCATTGATTTATGAACCAAAGCCTTCAAACTGGCCAGAGTTTGCAACACCAATGCCACCGATGGCTCACTTACCAAAAGGCGATGTTAAGAAAATTGCTGCTTGGATTAGTGCAATGGGTAAGAAATAAGCATTATTGTTTGTATTTATTAAAAAGGGACGATTTAGCTTTAAATCGTCCCTTTTTATATTTCTATCCTACTTTCCTAAAACAAAAAATCTTCACGTTATTCCCTTTATCAACTTGCTCGTTTAAGACAAATCCACATTTTTCTACCAATTCAATTAATTCATTTTCTAAAAACAATGGTTTTAAACAGCCTTCGTGTATTTCACCTGAATAGGTAGCTAATTGTTCCTCAATAAAAAGCAATCCATCTGCTTTTAATACTTCATAGCAATCTTTAATTATTTCATGAGGAAATGAAAACTCGTGAAAGCTATTAATAATCAATACTTTGTCGAAGGTATTTTTAGGGAGTAAGCTTGAATGTTGTGTGCCAATGACAGGAATAAATTTCCACTTAATTGGCTTTTTCATCATTTTTTCATAGAACAGAATTCCTTCGTTTATTTCCTCCTCATTGCATAAATCTGCATCAATATCCTGTAGATAAAACGTTAAATTATCCACTTGTGAGGCAAAGTAGATTTCCCACACGCCTCCACTAGCCCCAATAGAAGCAATGGTTTCTCCACTTTTAAATTGGTATGTTTTTAAAGATTTTTCCATAAAAAAGCCCTTTGCGATGAAAGGGCTATCCATATTAATACGATATTTTATTGGCTACTTTATTTAATTTCAAAACTTCCTCCTCCTATCTTATATCCTTCACAATATACTTCTGTCGTATAATGCCCAACTCGGTATTTAGCCATACCGCCTCGGGCATACACAAGCTCTACTCCTTGCCCATTATTCTGATACAAAATATCTTTCTTAACAGTATAACTGGTTTGTTTGCCTGCCAACTCAAAATTTCCAGAACCTGCATTACTGTCGTATAAAACGGCTCCATCAGGGTCTAACACTTTTACATATATAGATTTTACATCTTGTTTAGCAATCAGATTAGGTTGTAATTGAAACACTATCTTGATTTTATCAACCTTCGATACTCTATAAACACCGCTATCTCTTTCTTTATTTTTTCTTGAAATAGCAATCACTTTTACAGATTGAGCCTGTAGGGATGATGCCAAACTTACTTTAGCCGTGAGGGCTTGGTTTCTTTTGGTATAAGCTTCTAGCGAATCACTCAGTCCTTGCTTTTCTATTCTCAAAGTAATGTTCTCTGTAAACAACAAGGCATTTTCACCAGATAGACTCCTATTCTTTTCTGCTAGTTTGCTATTTTCCTTTTTGAATTTACCGATTTCAGTGTCCTTCTTGGCTAATAAACTTACATAATCCTTAATCTTACTTTCAAAGTGGGCAACTGATACACTATTTGCCTTCCGTAATAGCATTCTATCATTTTCTAATTGCTTTTTTGTAGCTTCCAAATCTTCAACCTTCCCTCCTAGTGATTTTATTTGAGCAATTTTGGCATCTAACTGAATACCTATAGAATCTAATCGAATACTTGTTGCAGATAATTCTTTTGCTTTTTGATGTATAATTACGTCCTGATTCTTCTTAAAATTGTTAGCATCAAACAACAAATAGGCAAGAATCCCCACTATAATAGCTAAAAAACCCGTCACCGCTTTCCAAATGCTACTACCTTTTGTTGTCTCTTCCATAAATAATTTAAATTTTGGCAAGCACTAGTCTATGGCTAACCTAATAATTTCATTGAGTTTCCGAATTTAATAATTCCGACTGGTTTAGAGAAATTTTTAACTGGAAAGTTCTCAGTCAAAAAGCCTTTAATTATACCATTTAAGCTACTTTGGCTGCTAAAACATGCATGAATATCATATATTTATCTATGCTTTTTATCCTGATTTACCGAATTAAAGCTTAAAACTTTAGCACCTAATTACATTGTTCTATGCAAAATTGATGCCCACTTTTTACAAAAATATGTATTCTATCTTAGAAACTACTGCTCACTACCTAAACATTTCAGTTACTATATATAAAGATTAGTGACTTATCTAAAAGCATTGTTTTATATAAATTCCAACTCAAAGTATAAATAAAGAAGTTTTTAAAATAACTTTGTTTATTCATGACATTAAAAATTTACATTAACTTATAAAATGCGGGCGGCAAGCCGTTTTCATCATTATGCCCCAATACGACTTTCTAGTTATCGGCTCAGGCATCGCAGGGCTTTCATATACAGCAAAAATTGCTGCCTATTTTGAGGAAAAAGGAAAAGATATTAAGATTGCTATCCTCACTAAAACCATAGAAGAAGAAAGCAATACAAAATATGCACAGGGAGGTATCGCTACTGTTTGGAAAGATGATGATTCTTTTGAAAAACATATCAATGATACGATGATTGCAGGCGATTTTATGTCGAATAAAAGGGCTGTCGAAATTGTGGTAACTGAGGCTCCTGAACGCTTAAAAGAGCTAATTTCTTATGGGACAAATTTTGACAAGAAAAATGATGGCTCTTATGATTTAGTAAAAGAAGGCGGACATTCTGACCAACGAATTTTACATCATAAAGACTCTACTGGTAACGAAATCGAAAGGGCTTTATTAGAGAAAGTAAAGTCTTTTAAAAGTGTTGATTTCTTTACACATTATTTTGCTATCGACCTTATAACGCAACACCATTTAGGCGAAAAAGTAACGAAGGATACCCCTGACAAAAAATGCTTTGGGGCTTATATTTTTAATACCCTTACTGGTAAAACTGAAACCTTTCTGGCTAAAACCACGCTGTTGGCCACTGGTGGTATCGGACAGGTTTATCAAAGTACTACCAACCCTACCATTGCAACGGGTGATGGCATTGCGATGGCATATCGTGCAAAAGCCTTTGTAGAAGGCATGGAGTTTATCCAATTTCATCCTACCTCATTGTATCAACCTGGCAAAAAGCCTTCGTTTTTGATTTCAGAAGCTGTACGTGGTCATGGTGGTATTTTAAAGAATATTGACGAAACTACTTTCATGGAAAAGTATGATGATCGTTTGTCATTAGCACCACGTGATATTGTAGCCCGAGCGATTGACTCTGAAATGAAAAAAAATGGTGTTGACCATGTATATCTGGATACTCGTCATCTTGAAAAAGAAGATTTCAAGCACCATTTTCCTATGATTTATGATTATTGTAAAGATAACCTTGGCTTAGACATTACGGGTGATGACATGATTCCTGTAGTACCTGCACAACATTATCTCTGCGGAGGGATTAAAGTAAACGAACATTCACAGACGAACATTAATTTCCTTTTTGCGGCTGGTGAATGTTCTTCTACAGGACTGCATGGTGCTAACCGATTGGCCTCAAATTCGTTACTCGAAGCCATTGTATATGCACATCGTGCTTTCTTGAAATCAATCGAAACCTTTGAACAAAATGTACTTCCAACGAATATTCCTGATTGGAATGATGAAGGTACGACGCATCCAGAAGAATTAGTATTAGTAACGGAAATGGCACGCGAACTGGAGTCAATTATGAGTAATTATGTGGGTATTGTAAGAACAGACCGACGTTTGAAAAGAGCCTATGACCGTCTGGAGCTAATTTATATTGAACACGAAGAACTTTACAGACAATCTAAAATATCTGTTCAAATCAATGAATTGAGGAATATGATTAATGTAGCTTACTTAGTCATTAAAGATGCCAGAGCCAGAAAAGAAAACAGAGGTTTGCATTACAATCTTGATAATATTAAGTAAATAAAAAAGAATGCTCAAATTCTTTCTATTAGGTGGCGACTTAAGTCACCACCTAATAGAAACGGGACAT
>NZ_JBWKYN010000120.1:0-17594 GCF_059423785.1 Arcicella sp. GW458-12-2-14-TSB2
TGATTTTTAATTTTTTTTAATAATGAAACCATTTTATTATGGTATTGAATTTTTAAGGTACTCTTCTACTTTTTTTGCTGCTAAATGGTAGGATGCCTTTAAAGCACCCACTGAAGTACCCGTAATTTCAGAGATTTCTTCATATTTTAGCTCATCATAATATTTCATATTGAATACCAAACGTTGTTTGTCGGGCAAAGTGAGTAAAGCTTTTTGAAGTTTAAGTTGTATTTCATCTCCAGAAACTAAATCGCTATCTTCTAGTTTGTTAGATAGCTCTTCTGTGATATCATTGATAGGTAAAAAGAAGCGTCTTTTTTTCTTACTAAGATGGTTCAAACATTCATTAGTCGCAATTCTATACAGCCATGTAAATAATTGTGAATCACCCTTAAAGTTTTCAAGGCCTTTCCACGCTTTTATAAAAGTATCTTGAGTTAGATCATTGGCATCGTCATGGTCGATTACCATTTTACGGATATGCCAATATACTTTCTGCTGATATTGACGTACCAGTAAATTGAAAGCATAATTTCGGCTTTCGGGGTTAGCAAATTTTTCTAATAATTCTTTATCTGTCATTTTTAGGCATTTGGCTTAGAATGCTAAATGCAAAATAGGCACAAGTCACAAAATAAAAAAGGCAAAAGCCGAAAAGAATAGTAATTAGCGTATTAATTTCTTCTAATTACTTATACTTATTCGCCTTTTGCCTGATAATATGATAAATTGAAAAAATTAAGCTTGTTTGCGAGCAATCGCTTTCAATGCTTTTTCAACAATTGATGCTGCATTTAAACCATATTTTTCCATTAATTGAGCAGGAGTTCCTGATTCACCGAATGAATCCTCTACGCCAACATATTCTAATGGAGCAAGGTGTTGTTTAATTAATACCTGAGCGATAGAATCGCCTAAGCCACCTGCAATTTGGTGTTCTTCAGCAGAAACAGCACAACCAGTTTTGCGAACTGAAGCTAAGACAGCTTCTTCGTCTAAAGGTTTAATTGTATGGATATTGATAATTTCTGCATCGATACCTTTTTCAGCTAAAATCTCACCTGCTAAGATAGCTTCCCATACCAAGTGACCAGTAGCAAAAATACTTACATCCTTACCTTCGTTTACAGTCCAAGCTTTTCCGATGATAAATTCTTGATCTGGAGCTGTAAAGATTGGTACAACTGGACGACCGAAACGCAAATAAACTGGGCCTTCGTGCTCAGCCACAGCGATAGTAGCAGCTTTCGTTTGGTTATAATCGCAAGGGTTGATTACTGTCATGCCTGGAAGCATTTTCATCATACCTAAATCTTCAAGAATTTGGTGAGTAGCACCATCTTCACCTAATGTCAAACCAGCGTGTGAACAAGCGATTTTAACATTTTTGTTTGAATATGCCACCGACTGGCGGATTTGGTCATATACACGACCAGTACCGAAGTTAGCAAAAGTAGTAGCAAAAGGGATTTTTCCACCGATAGTTAAACCAGCAGCAATACAAATCATATTTGCCTCAGCAATACCAGTTTGGAAAAAACGCTCTGGATTTTCTTTGATAAAAGCATCCAATTTCAATGAGCCAATTAAGTCAGCACAAAGTGCTACAACATTTGGGTTGGTTTGTCCCAACACTTGCATTCCAGCACCAAAGCCAGAACGAGTATCTTTTTTTTCTGTGAAAGTATATTTTTTCATGTTGAATTTCTATGTAAATCAAAAGCTGTTAAACAGTATTTTGATAGGTAAATTGAGCAAAAATATTAAACTTTGGATTAAGTTAGATTAATAATCCCCCAAAGTTTCTGGTAACTGAGCTAATGCTGCAGCCAATTGCTCGTCGTTTGGAGCAACCCCATGCCATTTGTGCGAACCCATCATGAAATCAACACCAGCACCCATTTCTGTTGTCATCAAAATCATTGTAGGCTGTCCGTTTCCTGAAAATGCACGAGCTTCTGCTAATACTTTCACTACATCGGCCATATCATTACCATTCATTTTGATAACATTCCAACCAAAGGCAGTATATTTAGCACCTAAGTCACGGTTGTTCATTACTTTATCTGTAGGACCGTCTATTTGCTGACCGTTATAGTCAATAATTGCCACCAAGTTATCTACTTTATGGTGTGGAGCATACATTGCTGCTTCCCAAACCTGACCTTCGTTTTGCTCTCCGTCACCCATTAGTACAAACACCAATGAATTATCTTTATTTAATTTTTTTGCTTGAGCCGCACCAATCGCAACAGACATACCTTGTCCTAATGAACCAGAAGCAATACGAATACCCTCTAAATGCTCATGCGTAGTAGGGTGTCCTTGAAGACGTGAATTTAATTTACGGAAAGTTGCTAATTCAGCCGCTGGGAAATAGCCAGCACGCGCCAATACTGAATAAAAAACTGGAGAAATATGTCCGTTTGATAAAAAGAAAAGGTCTTCACCAATTCCGTCCATATCGAAAACTTTGTTTCCAGCTTCATCTGATTTTAAAGTCATTTGGTCGAAGTAAAGACCTACTAATAAATCAGTACAGCCTAAAGAACCGCCTGGGTGTCCAGACTGACAAGCGTGCACTTGACGTACGATGTCACGACGTACTTGCGAAGCAACTTTTTGTAATTCAGTAATTTCCATTTGTGTTTGATTAATTTTTGTAATCTTTTATAGTCGTTTTTCTAGTTAATTATGCTTCAATAATCTGCGAGGTATGCTCTTTGGTCTTCACTTTTTCAATAATATCAGTAATGATTCCTTTTTCATCAATGACGAACGTAGTTCTAGCAGTACCCATATATGTTTTGCCATACATCGATTTTTCTACCCATACACCATAAGCTTCTACTAGTTGATGGTCTTCATCCGAAAGCAAGGTAAACTTTAAATCATACTTTTTAATGAATTTCTGATGAGCTTTTTGTCCATCCACACTTACCCCAATAATCTCAAAACCTTTGGCACGCAAGGCTGGTAAATTTTCATTTAAATTACAAGCCTGAGCCGTACAACCTGGGGTATCATCTTTGGGGTAAAAGTACAAAACTACTTTTTTACCTTCAAAATCTGAAAGCTTAACCAAATTACCATGTTGGTCTTTTTGTTCAAAATTGGGTGCTTTATCTCCGACTGCTAATTTCATTTCTATTTATTTTATAAAGACAATTTTCAAAGATTTGACTATAGTCTTAATGCTTTTTCTTTTTCTTTGCACTTTTTTTGGCTTTCGCCTCATGCTTGTGTTTAGTTTTTACGTGCTTTTCCTTCTTCGTCGCTACAACTTTCGTATGTTCGTCAACTTCTGTGACAAATGAACTTTTATTTCCTTGGTTATCTTCTAAATCCAAGCGAAGTTTCCCAATGAAATTTTGAGTAGAATCTGATTTAACTGTCCAGAGCAAAGCCCTTTTAGCATCATAATCTGCTAATATATAAATGTCATTCAGATATGTTTTAAAGCTTTTGATACCCGAAAGATTATCATAAATTCTGATGGCTACATAATTGGGGCTTTTACTTACAAAACTTGCTTTGGGTGGAATAGTGTCAGTTAATAGTGTAAACTGACCTAGTAATCCAGCTTTAAATACAATCCTGTCAGAATTCCATTTGCCTCCTAAAAACCTTCTTTGATTTCTCGAAGTATAATACACGGATGTCTTTTCGGGCAAGCTTACTTTTATATCAGGCTGGAAACTTACATTGATTGAATTACGAAGCGGTATTGTAGGTTGTCCAATTTCTATACGATTAGCAATACTATTAGTTTCTAAATAAAGCGTATCATACAGTGTTTTAGTATCAAAAATGATTGAAAGTTTATCTGAAACATAACTACTTGCTTGATTGGGAAGAATAGTTTTCTGTAAGTTTAGAGCCTTCTCTACACTATCAATGCGTATAGATTTAGGTAAGCCTTTCTTCAAGTCCCAAAGATACACAGCTTCATTGTTTTTTACATAACTTATTGCCAATTCTGTAGATGATTTTTTAAAATTTAAAATAGCTATCGAATTGACTGTCTTTAAGTTGCGTGCTTTAATGATTAAGGTATTATCATCAGTACTATAATTAATATTTATGGGCAATTTATTCGGGCTAGCAGTAACGGAACTTTCAGGCTTTTCGCCCTTTATCGTAAAATTCATCGTACTTCCATTTTCATAGGCGTCCCATATCTTAATACTTACTTGATGTGTTTTACCATCTTCCAAGTTAAGTTTCCCTTTGCTCAAAATCGCTTTGTAAACTGGCAATTCCTCATTTCCATCATCTTGAAATAGTTTCTGGATTCTGTGGCCAATGGTTTTTTCATAGGCGTAATCAGTATGTACATTAATATCATGCGATACTGCATTGGGGAACTGTTCAAGATGGAAGTAATGAATCTCTTGCCCATCTACTAGAAGCTCCGTACAAGTCAAGCCATTAGAATTATGGGTATCGTTCATTTTATCAACTGCCATCAACTCCAAACCGATTTCTCCTACTACCGAAACATTGGCATTAAGCGTATAGGTACCATCTGGTTTTTTGATAGGAGTAAAAGCCTTTCTACCAAACTCACCATTCACTCTTGCATCTGTACTCAGCGTTTTGATATACAATTGCTGAAAAATAGGAGGGGTATTGTCTTTTATTTCTGAAAATCCAAAATTCAAAGGATTCAGAATATTATTATTGGCATCTCTTATTTCAAAATGTAAATGTGGTCCAGCCGACCCGCCCGTATTGCCAGAATAGCCAATTACCTGCCCTTTTTTTACCACAAACTCGCTTGGTGCAGGCTTTAATTGAATCTCAAATGTCTGACTTTCTAATCTTTTTTTCTTAACGTAAGTCGCTAATGGCTCTACAAATTCTTTTAAATGCCCATATACAGATACATAACCATTGGGGTGGGTTAAGAAAATAACATTTCCATAACCAGAAGTTTGTACTCTGGTTTCAGAAACATAACCATCAGCCGAAGCTAGCACTGCTAAACCTTCTCTTCCTTGAGTTTTAATATCAATCCCTGCGTGAAAATGGTCTGCACGCAAATCACCCATTCCACCTGCCAAATAGTTTTGTTGTTTGGGATTTATTGGAAAGAGAAAATAATCTTTCGGATAAAGAAGCTTCGTTTTTTGTGCTAAATTCTGAAAAGAAAAAAGGCTACAAAACAGAAAGATTTTTAATTTCATAAATGGATGCAACTTAATTTTCAATAAGGACAATAATAATAGATGAAAATTGAGTTACAGTTTACTTGATTTCAAAGGATAGCATTTCTTTACCTTCAATAAATGCAGTTAGTTTATTACCGATTTTTACTTTACCCACACCAGCAGGAGTACCTGTAAAGATTAAATCTCCTGTTTTTAGTGTGAAATATTTAGAGATTTCAGCAATGATTTCGTCAAAATTCCAAAGCATCATCGACGTGTTCCCTGTTTGACGCGTTTCTCCATCAATTTCTAAATGAAAATTCAAGTTTTTTAAATCTGGAAATTCAGTTTTTGAAACAAAACCAGAAATAGGAGCAGAGCCATTAAAAGCTTTGGCTTTTTCCCAAGGCAATCCTTTTTCTTTTAATTTTGACTGAATATCTCTTGCCGTAAAATCGATTCCAATCCCTATTTCTTCATAATATTTATTAGCAAATTTAGCTTCAATATTTTTACCCATCTTGTTGATTTTCAGAACGATTTCTACTTCATGATGAATGTCGTTTGAAAAATCAGGATGATAAAATGCCTCGTTGTCTTTTAGGATGGCTGTATCTGGTTTTATAAAAACTACAGGTTCAGACGGTCGCTCGTTATTTAATTCGGCAATATGTTCAGCGTAATTCCTACCAATGCACAAAATTTTCATTTCTCTTCGTTTTATGAATTTTTTTACAAAAATACCCTTAAAATATAGAAATTTAGAACCTTTTTTAGATTTTTACATCTTAATTCTAATTTGCTATATTCTTTATGCTGTGTTGGTATGATTATTTAATACTAATTTTACAGCAGAAAATAAGTATCTCTTAATCCTTTTCAGAAAATGAAAAAAATCGTTTTGTATGGAGTAGTTCTCCTGACATCCATTTGGGCTTGCACAAAAGTGCCCATTTCAGGTCGTAGTCAATTATTATTAGTTTCAGATGATGAAATGAATGCCATGGCATTAACTAGCTATAAGCAGTTTTTAGATACCAACAAAGTAGTGGCTGCTAATACCCAGCAGGCTGCCATGGTCAAAAGAGTAGGTGACAAAATAGCTAAAGCTGCACAAAGTTATTTTGAACAAAATAATGCGCCAGAATATTTAAAAGGCTACCAGTGGCAAACGGAGTTAGTACAAAGTAGCCAAGTAAATGCTTGGTGTATGCCAGGGGGTAAGATGGTAGTGTATACAGGTATTTTGCCAATCACACAGAATGAAACAGGATTAGCTGTGGTAATGGGGCATGAGGTTTCGCACGCTATTGCTAAGCATGGTAGCGAGAGAATGAGCCAAGGAATGATAGCACAAGGTTTGTTGACGGCAGGACAAGCAGGCTTAGGAATTGCGATGCAAAATAAGCCTAGTGCAACACAGAACTTGTGGAATAGTGTATTTAGTGTAGCTGCACCAGCGGGTGCTCAAATAGGAATGTTGGCATTCGGACGTAATCAGGAATCAGAGGCTGATCATTTAGGATTAATATTCATGGCTATGGCGGGATATAATCCAGAAGAAGCTGTGGCTTTTTGGGGAAGAATGGCAGCACAATCTGGCGGTGGTTCAAAACCTCCTGTATTTTTGTCAACCCACCCTTCAGATCAACAACGTATCGCTGATATAAAAAGACTTTTACCTGAAGCCACTCAATACTATAATGGTTCTAAAGGTGGAGTAAAGAGAAACTAATATTTCACCGTGTAATAAAAAAGGCGAAGAATATTAATTCTTCGCCTTTTTTATTGACTTAATATGAAATTACATTGCTGCTAATACTTCTTCAACTTTAGTAGCTGCATCTTTCAATAAAACAGCCGAGAATACTTTCAAGCCTGATTCATCAATGATTTTAGCTCCTTCAGCAGCGTTAGTTCCTTGTAAACGAACAATGATTGGTACAGGAATATCACCGATAGCTTTGTAAGCTTCAACAACACCAGTAGCAACACGGTCGCAACGAACGATACCACCAAAAATATTAATTAAGATAGCTTTAACGTTTGGATCTTTCAAAATGATACGGAAACCAGCTTCTACCGTTTTAGCATTAGCTCCTCCCCCAACATCTAGGAAGTTGGCAGGCTCACCACCAGATAATTTAATGATGTCCATAGTAGCCATCGCTAAACCAGCACCGTTTACCATACAACCTACGTTACCATCTAGTTTTACGTAGTTCAAATCATTTTTAGATGCTTCAACTTCTAATGGATCCTCTTCAGTAACATCACGCAACGGAATAAAGTCTGAATGACGATACAATGCGTTATCATCCAAGTTTACTTTAGCATCTACTGCTAAAATTTTATTGTCTGACGTTTTCAACACAGGGTTGATTTCAAACATTGAAGAATCAGTTTCAACATAAGCTTTGTAAAGAGAATTGATAAATTTTACCATTTCTTTGAAAGCATCACCTGATAAACCTAAAGCAAATGCAATTTTACGCGCTTGAAATGCTTGTAAACCTACTCTTGGGTCAATCCATTCTTTAATAATTTTTTCAGGAGTATGTTCTGCAACCTCTTCAATGTCCATACCACCTTCTGTTGATGCCATGATTACATTGCAAGCTTTGCCTCTATCCAACAAAATGGAAATGTAGTACTCTTTTGGCTCAGATGGGCCTGGATAATAAACGTCTTCTGCAATTAAGACCTTATTAACTTTTTTACCTTCTGGTCCTGTTTGGTGAGTAATCAATTGCATTCCCAAAATCTGCTCTGATTTTTGGCGAACTTCATCTAAATTTTTAGCAAGTTTTACTCCACCACCTTTTCCACGCCCACCGGCATGAATTTGGGCTTTAATTACGTGCCACTGTGTACCAGTTTTTGCCGACAACTCTCGGGCAGCTTCTACTGCCAGTGCTGGTGTATCGACTACGATGCCCTCTTGAATACGGACACCATAACTTTTCAAAATGTCTTTACCTTGATACTCGTGAATGTTCATTTGATACAGTTTTTTATGTCGAAATTAATTCGTTTGCTAAATTACTTACAAACAATTTAATTAATCGCTTTTATTTGGTAAATATTTATAGTTTATCAACTTTTTTGAACTCTTCATAAAGTAATTATTCAAGACAAATATAGTAATTCCACAATTTTTATCGTTGTTTTGTTTCAGCGAATATTCATTGAAAAAGAAAAAATGTTAGTAGTTAAAAATATCACAAAGACCTACGGAAACTTAAATGTTTTGAAAGGTATTGATTTACAGATTAATCAAGGAGAAGTAGCATCTATCGTTGGGGCTTCTGGGGCAGGGAAAAGTACGCTGTTGCATATTGCGGGTACACTCGATAGACCTGATACAGGACAAGTATTTATTGATAATACAGAAATTACTAGCTTGAAAGATACTGCTTTAGCTAAATTTAGAAATGAAAGATTAGGCTTTATTTTTCAATTCCATAACCTCTTAGGTGAATTTACAGCCATTGAAAATGTTTGTATGCCTGCTTATATTGGTGGAAAAAGCAAAAATATTGAACAGAAGGCCGAAGAGCTTTTAGTATTGTTGGGCTTGAAGGATAGGATTCATAACTTGCCTTCGCAGATGTCTGGTGGAGAACAACAACGAACAGCCGTAGCGCGTGCATTGATTAATTCGCCATCAATTATTTTTGCGGATGAACCTTCTGGAAATTTAGATTCCAAAAACGCCCAAGAATTGCATGAACTTTTTTTTAACCTCCGCGACCAATTCAATCAAACGTTCGTCATAGTTACTCATAATGAGGAACTCGCCAATATGGCAGATAGAAAATTAGTCATGCAGGATGGATTATTATTGAGTTGAATAATGAGGCCTATAAATCAGTTTTAAGCCTCATTTTATTGCGCTGATTGAATACCTATGATTTAATCATGGGTATTTTCATACAGCACTGGATTAATTGGAGTGTTGATTATTTTTCCAACTTTAGCACCTGGACACCATTTTTTCCAATCGGCTTCTTGATTTTTATTATCAGGTTGCTTCAGAACCATGTCTTTATCCATATAAATCATGGTCATTACTTCCCGCATTTTATCCGTTTGATTAGCCCCCGCTCTATGAAAAAGCCAGCCAGAGTGAAAACTCACTTCTCCTAACTCAAATGGTTCAATAACTTGTTGAAAGTCCCCCAACCTTAATTTCTGCTGGATTTCTACCTCGCTATCATCACTTATTGCTAGGTTTCTGCCTTCTTGCATCAAATGGCTTTTAGCACTAAACTCTAATGGTCCCATATCTAATGGGGTTTCCTGTAATGGTATCCAAGCCGTGACGGTTTTATCACTTGCCAAAGGCCAATAGTATTGGTCAGCATGCCAAGGTGTGAAGCCTCCGTGAGGCTCTTTAAAAAGTGCTTGGTCATGGTATATCCTAACTCCCTTTACTTGCATTAAATCACTAGCGATCTTTGCAATTCTTTTACTGAATACAAATTCCTTAATGGTAGCACTATGAGTCCAAATATTCATGATTTGTAAGAAAGCTTTATTATAAATATCTCTTTCGTTAAGCGGCAAATGCATGGTATTTAGTTCACGTACTTTTTCTCTTATGACAAGATTATAGAGATTAATTACATCTTTATTAAATACATTTTTGAGTTTAATGTAGCGGTACTCTTGATAAAACTCAATTTGTTCTCGACTTAAATTGTAAGGCTCTTTTAGAGCATCCAAAACGGATGTGGCGATTTCAAACATTGCATTATGGATTTGATATTCAGTAAAGAATTGACGTGCAAAGCTATTTATATTACAAAAAACTAGTTGACACTAAAAATTCAAAACATAGCACTATATTGAATTTTAAAGTTTATGATATTACCTTTAGGTAAAAAATAGTGTTTATATGAAGGCAATACTGGAAGATTTAAGTGTGGATGCCTATGTGAATTCCTTTCGGATTAACCAATACAGTATCCCACATTTTGAATATAAATGGCATTATCATCCTGAATTTGAGTTGACGCTAATCGAAAGTGGTGTAGGAGATAGATTTATAGGAGACTCTTTTGAACGTTTTCAAAAAGGAGATTTAGTCTTGATTGGTCCAGATTTGCCCCATACATGGATGAGTGATAAAGAAAAAAACGTAGTTTCGGCGGCTGTAGTCATACAATTTTCTAGTCATTTTATTGAAAGGTTTTTAGCCTTGAATGAATTTAATCAATTGAAACAAATATTGGCTATTTGTAGACAAGGATTATATTTTCCAAAGCCTTCTATTGAAATTATCCATAAGATGGCAAATATCAGCCAAACAAAGGGTATTGCAAGAATTAGCATTTTACTAGAGATATTTGATATGCTTACAGAATTGGAGTATCAAGTTTTGGCATCGCCATTTTACCAACCTATTAAAAATGAAGAAAATGAATGGAGAATTAATACGGTTTTTGAATATATGTTAAGAAATTCATCGACAGCCATGTCATTAAAAGATGTTGCCGATTTAATTCATTTGTCAGAAAGTGCGTTTTGTAAATTCTTTAAAAGAATGACAGGTAAAACTTATTCCGATTATTTAAACGAAATTAGGATAGGCAAGGCATGTTCACTTTTAACTGAGTCGGATAAGACGATTGCTGAAATTGGTTTTCAAACTGGCTTTGAAAGTATAACTTATTTCAATAGAGTATTTTTTAAAAAGAAAGCTAGAACACCTAGTGAATTTAGAAAAATGAGTAGAAATAGGATAGAAGTATTGGCATAAAAAAGCCGTCAGTTCAAAAGAAATGACGGCTCTAAATATTCTAAAGCAAGTATAGCTTATACTACAGCAAAACTTGATACATTTTTAGCTTCTAGTACAGACTGTCCCATCAAATAAACATCAGCAGCACGAGCGGCTTCTCTACCTTCTGAAATAGCCCACACTACTAATGATTGACCTCTGCGCATATCGCCCGCAGCAAATACTTTATCTATCGCTGTTTGATAATTATGGGCTTTTACATTGCCTCTTTCGTCAAATTCTAAGCCTTTTTCTTCTAATTGTGATAAGATACCCTCACGTTGCGGATGCAAGAAACCTGCTGCAATTAATGCTAATTCAACAGGAATTTCACGTTCGTTTGTATGAACTTGGTGTGCTTTCCCATCAACAACCTCCATTACGATATCCGCAATTTTAAGTCCTTTTAGGTTACCATTTTCGTCACCAACAAACTCTTTTACTGCGATTGACCAATGACGGTCAGCTCCTTCCTCATGCGAAGTAGAAGTACGCAACATCATCGGCCAGTTTGGCCAAGGGGTATGCGGCGCTCTTTCTTTAGGAGGCATCGGCATTACTTCAACC
The DNA here is from genome assembly GCF_059423785.1 of Arcicella sp. GW458-12-2-14-TSB2. NCBI lineage: Bacteria > Pseudomonadati > Bacteroidota > Cytophagia > Cytophagales > Flectobacillaceae > Arcicella > Arcicella sp. GW458-12-2-14-TSB2. The sequence continues at coordinate 11,506 of NZ_JBWKYN010000120.1, forward strand.
TGAGTAATAGATTTTGCTTTATGACGGTTTGAGGTACCAACACAGTCAGAACCAGTATCACCACCACCAATTACTACTACGTTTTTGTCTGTAGCATACAGTTCCCCCATTGGATAAGGCATACCCATGTGGTTTACTTCACGTTCTATTCCAGACACCCTTTTGTTTTGCTGTGATAAGAATTCCATAGCTGGATAAATTCCTTTCAAATCAGCACCAGGGATTCCTAATGTTCTTGGTACAGTTGAACCACCTGAAAGAATAACTAAATCAAAATCTTCTAACAAATCGTCAGCCTTGATATCAACACCAACGTTTGTATTAGTTTTGAAAATAATACCTTCTTGTTCCATTACCTCTACACGACGTTGTACAACCCATTTTTCTAATTTGAAATCAGGGATACCATAGCGTAAAAGTCCACCGATTCTGTCAGCACGTTCAAAAACGGTAACAGTATGCCCAGCTTTGTTTAGCTGTGCTGCTGAAGCCATTCCCGCAGGGCCTGACCCCACAACGGCCACTTTTTTGCCAGTGCGTTTTGTAGGAATATTTGGTTTTACTAAACCATTGCCGAAAGCGTATTCAATGATCGATTTTTCGATATACTCAATCGTTACAGGAGGTTTATTGATACCTAACACACAGGCAGATTCGCAAGGTGCTGGACAAATACGTCCTGTAAATTCTGGGAAATTGTTCGTAGAAGAAAGAATCTCGTACGCATATGCCCAGTTTTGATCATAAACTGCATCGTTGAATTCAGGAATAATATTGCCAAGTGGACAACCACTGTGACAAAAAGGTACTCCACAATCCATACAACGACTTGCTTGAGCTTTTACTTTATCAGCAGTAAAATCAATATCTATTTCTTTATAGTCTGTTACACGTTCTGTAACGAGTCTTTTCTTTGGAGTTTCTCTAGTAACCTCTAAAAATCCTGTTGGTTTTCCCATTTCTTTAATTTGAAAATTTGAGGATTTGAAAATTTGAAATCAACCTTGTATAATTTTCTATTTAGTGATTGATTTTGGGATGCGTCAACTCAAATTGATTTGAATTGACGCATTTTCAAGTTTTCAAATGATATTAATGTGCAATTTCTACTTGAATATCTTTGTAAACAATATCCTTGTTTTCTAAAACTTCTGCCACACTGATATTGCGTGAAGCAAGTGCTTTTTTGAAATCTTGAGGCATTACTTTTAAAAACTGTGGTAACGTAGTAGCCCAATTATCAAGAATAGTTTTTGCAGTATCCGAATCTGTATATTGTAAATGTTGTTCTACATACATTTTCAATATATTTTCATCTTCAACGGTCAAATCTTCAATGGCTACCATTTCTGGGTTTAATTTAGGAGCAAAGTCTCCTTTTTTATCCCAGATATAAGCTACCCCGCCAGACATACCCGCACCGAAGTTTCTACCAGTTTCGCCTAAGATAACTACTAAACCGCCCGTCATGTATTCACAACCGTGGTCGCCAATACCTTCTACAACAACTTTAGCACCCGAATTTCTTACACAGAAACGTTCACCAGCCATACCTCTTAAATATGCCTCGCCAGATGTCGCACCATAGAATGATACGTTACCCACTACAGCATTTTCAGATGGGTTGAATGTCGCTTTTTTACTAGGATATACAATTAGTTTAGCTCCACAAAGTCCTTTTCCGATATAATCGTTAGAGTCACCCTCCAATTCAAATGTGATACCATTTACAGAAAATGCACCGAATGATTGGCCAGCAGTTCCATTAAATTTCACATGAATAGTGTCGCTAGGTAAACCTTTTGCGCCGTATTTTTTAGTGATTTCGTTTGAAAGCATCGTTCCAATGGTACGATTCACGTTAATTACTTCTAATTCACCCGTTACTTTTTCTCCACTTTCAAGGGCTGGTTTGGCAATTTCCAACAATTTCCAATCAATCTGGTCTTGCAATCCATGATCTTGATCTTCTTGTTTGTATAAAGCCACATCCAATGCCATTGGTTGTTTGTACAAGATTGGTGATAAATCTAAATGTTTAAGCTTCCAATTACTTAGCGCTTCTTTCATTTCTAATCTATCTGCTTGTCCAACCATTTCGTTCACAGTTCTGAATCCTAACTCAGCCATTATTTCACGTAATTCAGTTGCCAAGAAAGTAAATAGATTTACTACATGGTCTGGATGTCCAGTGTATAATGCTCTCAAACGTGGGTCTTGTGTTGCTACCCCTACAGGGCAAGTATTCACATGACACTTACGCATCATGATACAACCTGCTGTCACTAGGGCTGCTGTAGCCACACCGAATTCTTCAGCACCTAATAAAGCCGCTACTGCTAAGTCTTTACCTGTTCTGATTTGACCATCCGTTTGAACAGTAACACGTCCACGCAATTTGTTTCTTACCAATGTTTGGTGAGCTTCTGCTAAGCCTAGTTCCCAAGGCAAACCAGCATGACGGATTGATGAAAGCGGAGATGCTCCAGTTCCTCCATCGTGTCCAGCAATCAAAATATGGTCAGCATGTGCTTTTGCTACACCCGCTGCAATTGTTCCTACACCTGCTTCAGATACTAGTTTTACTGAAATTCTAGCCGCACGGTTGGCATTTTTCAAATCGAAAATTAATTGTGCTAAATCTTCGATAGAATAAATGTCGTGGTGAGGAGGAGGAGAAATTAAACCAACTCCCGGAGTAGAATGACGCGTCTTACCAATCCAATCATCTACTTTATGACCAGGTAACTGTCCACCTTCACCAGGCTTAGCACCCTGAGCCATTTTGATTTGTAGTTCAGTAGCATTCGTTAAATAATGTGCTGTTACACCGAAACGTCCAGAAGCTACTTGCTTGATAGCAGAGTTCATAGAATCTCCATTCTCAAGAGGCGTAAAGCGGATAGGGTCTTCACCACCTTCACCCGAGTTAGATTTACCTCCGATACGGTTCATCGCAATGGCCAAAGTAGTATGGGCTTCATACGAGATTGAACCGAATGACATCGCACCTGTAGCAAACCGTTTGAAAATACTTTCAATCGGTTCTACTTCGCTAATATCAATAGATTTACCTTTCTTGAATTTAAGCAAACCACGAAGAGTCATTGCTTTTTCAGATTGGTCATCAATTAATTTAGAATATTTTTTATACTGCTGATAGCTATTATTCTTAGTTGATTGTTGTAAGAGGTGAATCGTTTCAGGATTAAACAAGTGGGCTTCACCACGTTGTTTCCATTGATAAATACCTCCAACTTCCAATTTAGGATTAGCCACTGGCAATTCTGGATAACCGTTTTTGTGCTTGATTAAAGCTTCCTTAGCAATGCCTTCTAAATCGATACCACCGATTCTTGAGATAGCACCTGCAAAATAAGTATCTACAACGTCTTTACCTAAACCAACGATTTCGAAAATCTGAGCTCCTTGGTATGATTGAAGTGTTGAAATACCCATTTTAGAGAATATCTTCAATAATTCACCATTAACAGCCTTGATATAATTAGCCTGTAATTTTTCGTAAGGGTAATCTACTTGTAGAATACCTTTTTCCTTCATACCATTGATTGTCTCAAATGCCATGTAAGGGTTTACTGCCGAAGCACCAAAGCCAATCAACGTAGCGAAATGATGTGTTTCCCAAACATCACCAGCTTCTACAATCAAACCTGTTTGTGCTCTTTTGCCTTTTCTGATTAAATGATGATGTACAGCACCTACCGCCAATAATGATGGAATTGGCGCATGTGAAGAATCAACACCACGGTCAGTTAACAAAATGATAGCATATCCATCATCAACGGCATCTTCCGCATATTGACAAATTCTATCTAATGCTCTTTTTAATTGACCTTTTTCTCCCGTAGCACGGAAGGTAGTATGAATAGATTTCGTTTGGAAGTTTTTGTGATCTATCCAACGAATTTTTTCAATCTCACCATTTGTTAAAACTGGCTGACGAATTTCAATCTGACGGCAATGTTCAGGAGATTCTTTCAACAAGTTTTTCAAACCACCGATGTCAGATAAAAGCGACATTACTGTACGCTCACGGATTGAGTCAATTGGTGGGTTGGTTACCTGTGCAAACAATTGCTTAAAGTAATAAGATAAATGCTGAGCTTGGTCTGAAAGAATTGCCAATGGCGTATCTACACCCATTGAGCCTAATGCTTCTTTACCCGTTTCAACCATTTGTGAAAGAATTACTCTTAAGTCTTCCGTAGTGAATCCAAACACTTGTTGACGTAATAATAATTCACGTTCAAATGGTGTACGGTATTCAGCACCAGCCGCTGGTAAATCTTCTACTTTAATTTTATTCGTTTTCAACCATTCTCCGTAAGGATTCTGTTGACAGATTTTTTCTTTTAATTCTTCGTCAGGAATAATACGACCAGCTTCCATGTCTACTACGAACATTTTACCCGGTTGTAAACGACCTTTTGAGACAATTTTAGCAGGGTCAATATCCAATACACCCGCTTCAGAAGCCATGATTACAAAATCGTCATCAGTAACCCAATAACGAGATGGGCGTAAACCATTTCTATCTAACGTAGCACCAATCATTTTTCCATCCGTGAATGAAATCGAAGCAGGACCATCCCAAGGCTCCATCATGGCTGCATGATATTCATAGAAATCCTTCTTGTATTGCTCCATTTGCTCATTGCCGTCCCAAGCTTCAGGAATCAACATCATCATCACGTGTGGAAGCGAACGACCACTCATATACAATAATTCGATAGCATTATCCAAAATGGCAGAGTCAGATTGTCCTAATTGACAAACTGGCAAAATCATGTCCATTTCTTCCTTAGTAAAGTGCTCTGATTCAAATAAAGCCGACTGAGCCTGCATCCACGCAGCATTACCTTTTACAGTATTAATCTCGCCATTGTGACCGATAAAGCGGAATGGCTGCGCAAGTTTCCACTCAGGGAAAGTATTTGTTGAGAAACGTGAGTGAACAATTGCCAAAGCAGAAGTAAATTCTTCACGTTTTAAATCATCAAAATATCCTGGAACTTGCATTGTCGTTAACATACCTTTGTAAATGATAGTATGAGCAGACAATGAAGCAAAGTAAAATTTATTATCTAAACCTTTAACTGTTTCGTTGATGATACGAGCCGTGTACTGACGGAAAACATACAATTTCCTTTCAAACTCCATTTCATCCGTAATGGTAGCTGGACGTTTGATGAATAATTGCTCCATTTGTGGTTCTGTATTTCCAGATTCAGCACCTAGAATTTCAGAATTGTCACATGGAACTACACGATAACCCAAAATTTCTAAGCCTAAGCGTTTGGCCTTTCGGGTAATGATTTCCTTACATTCTTCACGAATCGTTTTGTCTTTTGGAAAGAAAGTCATACCTACTCCGTATTCACGAGCAGCAGGTAAATCAATACCTAAATTTGTACATTCTTCCAAAAAGAATTCATGAGGAATCTGTAATAAAATTCCTGCACCGTCACCTGAGTTAGGGTCACAGCCGCATGCACCACGGTGGTCCATTCGAATGAGCATCTGGATTGCATCCGTAACTACCTTATGAGACTTGCGTCCTTTCATGTTTGCTACGAAGCCGATTCCACAAGCATCATGCTCGAATTCTTTACGGTACAAACCTTTATTGTCGAAATTAGTCATGGTAATGGGTCTGTTTTAAATTTACTAACAGAGAACTTGAGATTATGTTAGTGGCAATTGTTTTGCTATAATATTGAAAAATTGTCAGTGAAATACAGTATAATTTGTAAATAGTAAAATTGAAGTAAGATATAATATTTACTAAAACTTTATGGAAAATGAAGAATGTATTGTTATCTGTTTCGCTATTACAAAGATATACAAGAAATTCTTTGGAAAAAATAGCATTTTGCCGAATAATCATCTGAATGATACAATTTCAAGAATTCGTAAAATTTAATCTTAGTTAGATGCAATTTTTAAAATGCTTTCCTCAAAACATTATTTTTTGAATATGATTATTATTATCATAAAAATAAGGCTTTTTTAATCTTAAATTTCATGTTTTTACAATTTTGATTCATTTATACGTTAAAATTTAATTG
>NZ_JBWKYN010000121.1:0-17573 GCF_059423785.1 Arcicella sp. GW458-12-2-14-TSB2
CAACTCACAACTCACAACTCACAACTCACAACTCACAACTCACAACTCACAACTCATTTCGCTCCCACCGCCGCTAGTCTTTCTTTAGCTAAAGAAATTAACTGACTTTTAGGGTAGTCTGAAATGAAGTTTTCTAAAGCCGTTTGATAAGCCTTTGTATCTTGTGTTTTAGCGAAAAGAACAGCTTTCAAATACACCATTTTATCCTCTATTTGACTATTCGGATATTCCTTTAATCCCTTTTCAACAATGCTCATGGCATTTGTGAAATTATTTTGTACATAATAATTATAGGCTTCTGCATATAACTTTTGTACTTCCGACTCTTTGCCTGTGCTTAAACTTTCATTTTGACTACGTATCAATAATCTTGAGAAATAAGAGTCAGCATATTTACTCATCAACTGATTTTTATAAAAAGCATATACTCCCACATTATCTTCATTTAATAAACATAGTAGATACAATACCTCTGCTTCATGGCTAGAAGTAGGAAAATCCTTTAAGAATTTCTCAAAAGTAATCGTAGCATTTTTAGGTTCGTTCAGATTGAGTTTATACACTTTCCCTAATGCAAAAGTGGCTTCTTCTTGTCTCTTTCTTGAAGCAAGCAGTGCTTCTGGAGAAAATGGAATTTTAGCCTTTAGTGACGCTATAGCCGTTTTCATCACATCATTGCTTGTGTTGTTTGCATTCAAATCTCCGACGTTTGTGCTGAGAGTGTTACTTATATTTTGATTGCTCAAAGCATTGCTACTATTAAAAGAAAGTACATTGTCTTTGGTGCTTCTTCGCCAATTATCTTCCAAAACCCTATTGCCCCATCGTGCTATAAAGGCCGTTTTTCCTTGGCTCATAGCAATGGGATTATTGAAGTACCACATTGGTTTATTAGGGTCGTTGAAGGTATTGGCTACATTTTTATTTTGTAATTGTTTATTTTTATTGGCTATCTCTGTAGCTCTTTTCTGACTTTCTTCTTTTGCCTGTTGGTCTGAATATACCTTGTCTAAAACCTTGTCTAATTGAGCAGGATTCATTTTAGCTAAACGCTGTAGAGAGTCTTCTGTTCTGATGATTTTCGTTTGAATGACAAAATCAGCTAAAGAACGTTGTTTCTCAATTACCCTTTTATATTGAGGGTCTTGTTGAGGAAGTGAAATCGCTGTGCTGTCGTAATAAGCAGAAGCCATTTCATAATCTCCCATTTGGTTGTAATAAGAATCAGCAAGCCTTAGGTAAGTAAACGCTAATTGCTGAGGATTCTGGTTCGTTCTTGCTGATGATTGCAAGAGTCTTAAGCCAGATTGTGTATTCCCTTTTCTGATTTCAGCAGTTGCCATGGCTTCATAAATCTTGTCTTGCAAATCTTTATTTTTAGGGTCTTTCAATAGTTTTTGAAAACTATCTGTTTGTCCTAATGCCAACGACTTGTTGAGCTTGGCATAAAAATCCAAGTTATAAGATGGTCTGTTTTTACTAACACTAGCATATTTCTGAGAGGCTAATTGTGGATTATTTACTAATTCATACAATTGTCCTGCAACAAAAAACAATCTGGCTTTTTCTTCGTTTTTAGGCATGAGCGGCAACGCCTCTTCAAGAATAGCGACAGATGTTTTGTATTCTTGCTTTAATTGATGGAGATATGCTTTTGTTAGGTAAAAACCTACCGTGTTTTCTTTATTCAATGGTTCTGTACGAAGAATTTCAGCTACTCTAAGAGCCGTTTGATATTCGCCTTGTTCTGTATAGGCTCGCATCAAACCAATCAGGGCTGCATCTCGGGCATCATCGCTAGTAGCACTTGTATTAACAAACTTGAAGGTCTCGATAGCATTTTTATAATCTTCTTTCAAAAGTCGGGCTTGTCCTATCATCACATAGGCATCATCTAGCCATTTTGAGTTTTGATGACGCTCGGCAACCAAAGAGGCTTTTTTAATAACAGCAGCTAATTGTTCGTTAACAGTTTGTGCCGACAGAGAATCGATAGGCAGAAGTATCGGAAGAAGTTGTGAGTAATTATCTTGACGAGCATCAAAAATTAATGATTCTGCTTCTTTGAATTTTATTTTTGCTTGAAACAATGCATTATACTTAGCATTAACATTATGAAAGCCTACGCTCAACGGAGAGCTACTGTATTGAGAACAACCCAGTATGGAAATCCCGAAAAGGCAAGCGATATATAAAATAAAATATTTATTCATAGAAATTTTTAATGCTGAAACCGTGAAAGAAACGCAACTTTACGTAAAATTAGTATCAGTTTTTATGTTAAAGCTATTTTTTTAAATTATTCAACACCCAGAGCAATATAAATTCATTATTGAGCTTGTCAAGTAGTCCATTTTTTTATTGTTCGATTTCAAATTAATTAATATCATGAAAGACGATTCTCAAAATAATAACAATAAATACATGCGTTATATGGGAGCTGGTATGCAAATGCTCGTAACAATAGCGACTGGTGTATTTTTAGGAAGATGGCTTGATGAAAAAATGATGATGAAAACTCCTTGGTTTACCATTGGCTGTTCCTTGTTTTTTATATTCGGAGGAATGTACCTTTTTATCAAAGGGTTACCCAAAGAATAATTTATCAAAATATTACAACTCATTTGCTCCTTTCATTGATAAATTCCCGAAAAATAACAAATTTTGTATAATGATTTATGGTATTGTTTTTCCAATAAAATTCTTGTGTGAATTCTACTGAGAATACATGCCAATAATGCTATCATTATTTAAAAACGTAGACATTTATTCGCCTTTGGGCTTATTTATATAAATATTTTATTACTCGTGGACGAACTAAGAAAACGATTTATTCAAGGCTTTTTTATACTTATCGGACTAATTTATATTTGTAGGCTTTTCTTCCTACAAGTAGTGGATGAAACCTATAAATTAGATGCCGAAAACAATGCCATCAGAAAGATAATTCAATCTCCTTTCAGAGGCTTGGTGTATGATAGAAATAAGAAACTTATCGTGAGCAACACGGTAGTCTATGATTTATACATTACTCCTAAAAAAGCTAAAGTTGCTGATACCTTAAAATTCTGTAGCATTTTTGGTATTACCCGTCAGAGCTTCGATAGCCTTACGCACTTAGCAAGGATATATTCGCCTGTGCGTCCTTCTCTTTTTTTAAGACAGCTTTCTCGTGAAGATTTTGCCAAAGTACAAGATGCAATGGTAGATTACCCTGGTTTTGAATTTCAACTGAGTGCCGTTCGTACTTATGATTCAAAAGCTATGGCTAATGCCTTGGGGTATGTAGGTGAAATTAGCCCTGAACGCTTGGAAAAATTGGAAGAAGAAGGGGATGAATATTATCGACAAGGCGATTATATCGGTGTAACTGGCCTTGAAAGGTTTTATGAAGAAGACCTTCGGGGAGAAAGGGGTATCAAGTATATGATGGTAAATAGTAGGGGAGTTGAAAAAGGTCCATTCAAAGGTGGAGCTTTTGATAAAAACCCTATTGCAGGTAAAAATTTATTGAGCTCTATAGATATTAACCTACAAGCCTACGCTGATAGTTTGATGCAGCATAAAGTGGGTAGTGTAGTAGCGATAGAGCCAAGCTCTGGCGAAGTACTGGCGATGGTGTCTGCTCCAACCTATGACCCAAGTCAATTATCAGGACGTACTTTTTCAAAGTATTTCCAAACCTTAAACCTGAACCCGCTTCACCCTTTATTGAATCGTCCACCGAGTGCTTATTATCGTCCGGGGTCTACCTTTAAAATTATTCAAGCATTAGTGGCGCTACAAATGGGGGTAATTAGTCCAGGAACAGGATTCGGACATGCGGGTTCGCCTATTCGTTGTAGCCACAATCACCCCGTTGCCAGCGATGTTCAAAAAGCGATTCAGTATTCTTGTAACCCATATTTTTACCAGACTTATAAACGAATGATTTATAATAACTCTGAGAAAAATATATTCAAGAAGTCTGCTTTGGGGTTACAGAAATGGGATGAAATGGTAGCAAAATTTGGTATAGGTCAATCCTTAGAAATTGATTTGCCGAATGAGAAAAAAGGAAAACTGCCAGATGTAAAGTATTATGATAAAATGTATAAGGGGGCACTTTCATGGAAGTTCTCGAACATCGCTAGTAATAGTATTGGCGAGGGTGAAATTATTGTGAATCCTTTGAAAATGGCAAACGTTGCGGCGATAATTGCTAACCGAGGTTGGTATATTCGTCCGCATTTGGTAAAAGGAATTGACCAATTTGGAGAAATTGACCCAAAATATAAAGAGAAAATATCTGTTGGAATTGACAAACGCCACTTTAATACAGTAATTGACGGAATGGTACTGGCCGTAAACAACGGAACAGTGTCAGGAGACGGTAGAATGAATGATATTCAAATGTGTGGAAAAACAGGGACGTCACAAAACCGACATGGAGAAAACCATTCTATCTTCATTGCATTTGCTCCTAAAGAAAATCCGAAAATTGCTATTGCCGTTTTTGTAGAAAATGCTGGGTCTGGTGGAGCGCACGCCGCACCAATTGCGTCTTTGTGTATTGAAAAATATATCAAAGGGCATGTAGACCGCAAAGCCATTGAAACGAAATGGATGAATAAAAGTTATCCGAATATGCTTACTGTGAGAAATGAAATGGCTTCGAAAGCAAAAACGAAAATGAAGCCCGACACCGCTCAGAAAGTAGATGAGGAATTATTTTTAACAACCCCTACAACCATCACTTTACCACTTGGAGGTTCACCAAAAACGAATGAAGTAAAAATACCGATGAGTCCCAAGAAAACTACAACCAATAACAAACCAGTAGAGAAAAAGAAAGTAGGGCATTAAAAAATATGTTCAGACTCGATTTTCCCATTTCCTAAAAATACCGTTGTGCAATCTTAATTGTATAACTTAATTCATCGAACTTAACTTGGCAAGGCAAGAAAAAATATCAAAAAATTTAGACTGGATGACAGTCTTACTTTTTATCGTTTGCGTAACTGTAGGCTGGTTTAATATCTATGCGGCCATCTATAATCCTGAAAATCCACTTTGGATTGGAGACGCTGGCTTTTTTGATACCAACGCTGGTAGGCAACTTATCTGGATTGGTACAACGGTCTTACTCATTATTGCCATTTTGGTGATTGATTATCGCTTTTACGATACTTTCGCATTCATTATTTATGGCTTTTTTACCTTTATGCTCATCGTGGTGTTACTGGTCGGAACTGAGGTAAAAGGCTCGCATTCATGGTTTAGGGTAGGTGGGTTTCAATTACAACCAGCAGAGTTTGCCAAAATGGCTACGGCTTTGGCATTGGCAAAATACATAAGTACGCCAATGGTGAACCTGACTCGTTTTAAAGACCAGTTTACAGTAGCATTGATTATTTTAATTCCTCCCATCCTTATTCTGGCTTCTCACGAAACAGGCGTTGCCCTAGTTTTTGCCTCTTTCATGATTTTATTATATCGCGAAGGACTCCCAGGTATTTATCCTGCTGTTTTTCTTTCTATTATTATACTGTTTGTATTGTCCTTGATTTTTGAAGAATGGGAAATCTACATCGGTCTGGCAGTGTTAGCGAGCATCATCATTTTAATCATGCCTCGGTATGAACGCAAAACCAAAAACATTATCACCATCATAGGTATTGCCTTTGTTATGGGGCTGTTTGTTACGGGAGTAGACTGGGCTGTTAATAATATACTGGAACCACACCAACGTAACCGTATAAAAGTATTAATTGACCCTGATTTTGATAGAAAGAAAACAGGTTACAACGTACGCCAAGCCAAAATTGCGATTGGGTCTGGAGGACTTTTTGGGAAAGGATATTTACAAGGAACACAAACAAAATTTGATTTTGTACCCGAACAAAGTACCGACTTTATTTTCTGTACAGTAGGTGAAGAAGAAGGTTTTCTTGGTAGTTTACTGGTCGTGGGATTATTCTTGGCACTGCTACTTCGAGTCGCTTATTTAGCAGACCAACAGAAATCTAGGTTTGCCCGAGTCTACGGCTATGGGGTAGTCTCCATACTTTTTTTCCATTTTATGGTTAACATAGGCATGACTATCGGACTAATGCCCGTTATTGGTATTCCTCTTCCGTTTTTTAGTTATGGAGGGTCGTCGCTATGGTCGTTTTCAATTTTATTATTTATATTTTTGAAAATAGATGCCCATCGTACACAAGTTCTTTCTAGGTGGTAAATTGATAGTAGACTTATTATTTACAGCTAATTTCATTAGAACATGGCATTAATATCTAAAAAGAAAGTCCCTTTCAAGATTAATCTTCAACTCAGAAAATATTTAACAAAATATGGTCGGGAGATTAAAATGCCAATTCAATATGCTGATTTATTACGCTTTGAAAGTTCGATAAGTTTGTATGATAAATTTGGGAATGACACCTTTTGGATTACCGTTTTTTTTCCGCATTCCGAGATTGAACATGTTTATGAAGGATTGAAGAAAATTTATGCTGATTTAAAAACAGATGGAGATGAAAAGGTAATTAAGCACCTCACTGTTGATAGAATAGATTTGTGTACTTATGGAAATACACAGCCTTTTAGGATACGCATCGTAAATAGGGTAAACGATAACTTCGATTATTTTTATATCAAAAGAGCCGACTGTTCCAGAGTTTATGGAATGGAATTAGAACACCTACTTTCGCCGAACAGAATCAATTATCTTACTTTCGAAAACTCTTTGGTTGAAGAACACATTGCAGGGATTCCGGGTGATCAGTTTTTTAAGAATTACCTAAGCGACCCCAACATCAATGAAATCCGTTTGGCCAAAGAATTTGTCAAGTTCAATGAAAGATGTTTGGTGCTGTTATTAGGAGATATGCACTCTTCAAACTTCGTAGTAGAAATTACCCCAGATTTTGAAGAAGTATATTTTAGAATAAGGTCAATTGATTTTGACCAACAGAGCTACGAAGGGAAACGAACTGTTTATATGCCACAATATTTTAAACAGAATAATCCTTTGATTGAAATGGGTATGCGCCACATGACCCCAGAATCTGTAAAGCAGTACCAAATAGAGGAACGGTCGCTGATTTCAAAAAGGATGAAAGTAGAAAGCCAAAGAGTGTATGAATTAATGGCTATTATGGCAAAAGATGATATATCAACCCCAGAAAATACGGAGCAACTTAAAAATGAGTTAGCAAAATATTATGATTCCGACCAATTCTTGAAGTGCAGAACAATGGGAGAAATAGTGTGGGTAAGCTTGGAACAAGTCAGGATGCAGTAAAAAATTATTACTAGGGAGGGACTTTAGTCCCTCCCTAGTAAAGGGTTGAATGTCAGGTTTACACCTTTTTTGAAACGCCTAAAAATAAGAATACAAAACCCACTATCAATGCCGTGCCTCCAATGGGCGCTATTGCCCCCCACATCGTTACACCAGTAGCACATATCAAATAAAGAGAACCTGCAAAAATAAGTGTTCCGATTAGCAACGAATATCCTGCCCAATTCAAGAATTTGTGTGAAATCTTATCGGTTAAAATTCCTACTAAAATTAACGCTAAAGCTCCATACATTTGATAACGTGCCGCCGTTTCAAAAGTATCTGTTCGGTTAGCTGCTTCCAAGGCAGCCTTAAAAGCATGGGCTCCAAAAGCACCTAATGCTACCGAAAGACCAGCAAGTAAAGTACCAGCCTGTAAAAAAAATCTATTCATATTTTTGCTAGATAAAAGAGAAATATTCCACAAAGAACGCAATGAAAAATAGAGTTTCAATGATAATTACTTGAATATTTATGATGCTTTAAAGGATAATTTGACCAATCATCATTTTTATAATAGGGGTTAAAGCAATTTTAGTTGTCATCACTAAAAATGTCAAGTAAGAGTTGTAATTTTGTGAGAGTAACTCTACGGAAAATAATCTCTTGAAATTTTGCAACTCACTGATTCTGATATTTTGTTAGCCATCCGACAAGGAAATGAGCGTGTTTTTGAAGCAATGTTTCGAAAGCACTATCAGGCTTTATGCAACTATTCTTGCAACATCCTAAAAGACATGGATGATGCTGAAGAAATAGTGCAAAGCGTTTTCCTGAAGTTTTGGGAACAGCGCCAAGAGATAGAAATAACAGTTTCTTTAAAATCATATCTTTATCGAGCTGTTCATAATACCTGTTTAAATCGTATAAAACACCTTAAAGTACAAGAAGTATATCGTCAACACGTTGGCGAGTTTATAGAAAATACGTTTGATTCTGCCACTGATTTACTTGATAAAAATGAACTTGAAATCCGCATAGCTGAAGCATTAGAAAAGCTACCAGAACAATGTAGACTTATTTTTAAAATGAGTAGATTTGAAGAACTGAAATATCAGGAAATAGCTAACCAGTTAGGGCTTTCTATCAAAACGGTAGAAAATCAGATAGGGAAAGCACTAAAAATTATGCGGACAGAATTGGCAGATTATTTGCCTTTATTACTATTTTGGGTGCTTTTCTACTAGAATAACAAGCAAACAGACACTTAATACGATAAAAAAATCTAAATCTCTATCTATTCAAAACTATTGCTTAATAACCAAATACTAAAATTACATACATAAAAGCCTTTGGGTTTAAGATGATTAACGAAGAAAACATAGACGATTTACTGGCAAAATACCTTGCAGAAGAAGCTGATAGTCAGGAAGCTGATGCTGTAAACGAGTGGATTACTTTGTCGGATGATAATCAAAAAACCTTCGAACATACAAGTATTATCTGGGAAAAAAGTGCCTTGTTAAATACTCAACAAGTAGTTGATGTGGATACTGCTTGGGCAAAACTCGGTATTGGCTCAGATAAAATAAAAAGAACGGCTGATCAATCTGATTATATAAAACCTTTGCCTCATAGAAGTGGAGGTAGTAAACACCCATTGAAAGGAAGAAAGTCAAATACTATCAATCTTGTCTTTAACAATTTCCTCAAAATTGCAGCGGTTTTAATTTTCATCGTCGGAGGAGTACTTTTGGTGAAGAAGAATACCGAGCCTGACATTGCATTGCTTACTTTTCAAACAAGTAATATTCCAACAGAAAAAGTTTTAGCTGATGGAACAAAAGTATTTTTAAATAAAAATTCTACAATCAGTTTTCCTGAGAATTTCGAAGGAGATACCAGAGAAGTAAAACTAACAGGAGAAGCTTTTTTTGACGTACACCATGACAAAGCCCATCCTTTTATCATCCATGCTAATGGTACAAATATAAAAGTACTCGGGACATCATTTAATGTAAAAGCGTATGATGCTCAGGTACAAGTAGTAGTGAATACCGGGAAAGTACAATTTTCGAAAAATACTCAGCAGGTTATTCTAGTAAAAGGAGAAAAAGCTGAAATTTCAAAAGGACAAGAGACTATTGTAAAATCGATAAATGTCGATGAAAACATACTTTATTACAAAACAAAATCGTTTAATTTTGAAGAGACTAGTTTAGATGAAGTAGCACAATTGCTTTCTGACAATTTTGGAAAAACTATTGTTTTTGAGCAAGATAAAATTAAAAACTGTAAACTGACTGCCACCTTCCAGCAAGAAAGTTTGGATAATATTCTCACCATAATTTCCGAAACCTTTAACCTGAAAATTACCAAAAAAGGAGATTCAATCGTGCTTCATGGCGAAGGCTGTCAGTAGAATGGATTGAATAACGATTTGAAAATCGTTCCACTATGATAGCTTATTATTTTAAATACGTTGCTTTAAATATTTGTTTTTTACTGTTAATTACTCATTCTTCTTTAGGACAAATCCCTATTTTAGAACGAAATATTAGTGTTAGGTTCAATAATGATAAAATTACCCAAGTGCTAGATATCATTGCTAGTGAAGGAGGTTTTAATTTTTCCTATAATTCTAATTTGATTGATAGTGACAGGCGAATTGATTTGGCTGTTACCAACCGTCCAGTACGGGATGTGCTAAAACAAATTTTTGGCACCTCTATTAGCTACAAAGTACGTGGGCAATATGTTATTCTTCAGAAAAATATTACAGAAAATCAAAACTTACATTTTGTATTAAGTGGCTATATCGTAGACCCCGAAGAAGGCATCAAACTGCCAGATGCGAGTATTTATGAGAAAACTAGCTTAGCCTCGGCAATTTCTAATCAATTTGGCTTTTATAAAATTAAGCTATCTACTAAGAAATTTCCCATTCGGTTGAGTATTTCAAAACCAGGCTATGAACATCAGATAGTTTTAATAAGAAATGCTCAGAATGATTACCTCAATATTGAGCTAGTGGCAGAAAAAAAAGAGTTGACTTATGAATCAGCTTTTGATGACAACTCGATTGAACAAATGGAGTTGTTCCAAAAACGAAACCAATTGATTGAGTCTACTCCTGTTTTTAAAGATAATCGCCCTCCCTTTGTAGATGCTGCTGGTGACGAAAGTTTTCATCCTGTTTTTGTACCTTTCGATTCCTTGGCTTATAGAACAGACTGGGAAAGGTTTAAAGATGGCGTTGGAAAATTCTTTGTCAAACGAAGCCAACGTATCAATGCCTTTAACATCAATGATACCCTTAACCAAAGACTTCAAATATCATTACTCCCTTTTTTAGGAACCAATCGCCTACTTTCTGGAAGTATCGTAAACGATTTTTCAGTGAATATCCTGATGGGGTATTCTGGTGGCGTGAATAAACTAGAAATAGGAGGGTTATTAAACGGTATTCATCATGATGCAAGTGGACTACAAATAGCGGGGTTAGGGAATATTGTAGGGGGGCAGCTAAGAGGTGTACAGGTGAGTTCCCTGCTGAATATTGCTGGTAGCTTAGATAAAGGCTTACAATTGAGTGATGGTATCAATGTAATAGCTAAATCCTCTGATGGTTGGCAAGTAGGTCTTATCAACTTTGCTAAAGATGTGGGGAAAAAAGGAAAGCAAATAGGGCTATTAAATATTAGTGAAACATCAGAATCAACCCCTTTTGGATTATTAAGTTTTGTTAGTTCAAAAGATGGCTATAAACGGTTGGAATTAACGATTGATGAAAACGAAACAGGAAGCGTAACCTTCAAAACAGGGGTAAGGAAGTTTTATAATATTCTAACGATTGGTTATAATTTCCTTAGAACTCGCGAGCTTTTTAGTGCAGGGTATGGCATAGGGCGTGCCTATGAAATGAGCCACGGATGGATGCTCAATACAGATTTAGTGGCCAATGTTTTAGTAGAATACGATGCATTTAATCCGAATGTAGGGGCTTTGTATAAATTTGATATAAGTTTTGAGAAACAAATTGCCCGCAATGCGGCCATTACCTTTGGCCCTTCATTCAAAGCACTTCTTATCGACAGATATAACATCAATACTTGGCAAGGCAAACCATTCAGCCGTATGCCAAGCTATACTCCTCTGTTCTCTACAGACCATTCTACCTTTTGGCTTGGTTTTCAAATGGGTTTAAGAATTCGCTCTAAATAATGCTACTATTTTATTATATTTCGAATATTTGTGATTATTTTGATAACTAATTGGCTTTAAATGAAGGTTTTATTTATGAAGGTATTTTCTCTACTACTACTATTTTTATTATTTACCTTTTCAGGGATAAGTCAGGGAAAGATTGAGACTTCAAACAATTATGCTCAAAAAATTATGGGCAATTGGATGAAAGATTATATTGATATGAAAGATGGAAGTAGTAATGATGACCCTACTGTTGATGAAATAGTGGCTTCAATGCTTATTTTCAGAAAAACTAATACCGTTACTGTCATACAAGGAAAAGAAGCGGTGAATACTCCTTTTGAAATATTTGGAGATACTTTGTTAGTTGGCAGAGCAGTATTTTATAAAATAGAAAAACTTACTGATTACGAATTGGTATTTACGCAGATACTCTCGGATATTCCCGACTACCAGTTACGCCGCTATCATTATCTTACTACCAAAGAAAGTTCAGGAGAATATTTTGAAAGACGATATATTAAAGCAAACCTTAAAATTCAGGCAAATGGAGATTCTGCCTACGCATTTAGCAAATACATTTTTCCCAAATTTAGAACGGGTAGAGAAATGTTTAGGGGGGCTAATTTTAATACTTTCGAAGATGTTTATCAATATTCCTATGAAGCCATTGAAACAGCTTTTGATTTTCCAGCGAGGAAGAATGGCAATTTCAAAGTGGCTTTTATGGTATCAAAAAGCGGAATATTGAAAGATGTAACTATCCAACAAAGTTCTGATTCAAGCTATAATGCAAAGTTGATTCAAGCTGTTTTACAAACCCGTAAACAATGGATTCCAGCCGATATAGATGGAAAACTTGTAAACGTAGTGTTTAATTATGAGTTTGATTTTGGCGATGATAAAGAAGATGTGGAAAACGATAATAACTATTTTGACCCTGCGATATATGCAAATCTGATGGAGAGAGGCGACAGGCAAATTGAAAAAAAGAATTATATAAAAGCTATCAAACTATATACAAAATGTATTTTGATGAAAGACGACGCCTTTGATGCGTTGTACAAAAGAGCAGATGCTTATTTTACATTAAAAGTGGAAAAGAATGCCTGCTCAGATTGGAATTATTTAGCGACGAAAGGCCAAAAAAAGGCAGAAGCTTTGTTTATTCAAAATTGTTTGAAGCGATAAGAAAAAAAGTGTTCTAATGTGTTATGCTTTTTTTATGAAAATTAATGCTAAAACGTGATAATCAAAGCAGTTTTTTTTTATAAATTTCCTGAAATATTAAAAAAACAATGAAAAAACTATTATTTCTATTATTCCCAATTTCAACGTTTGCCCAAACTGAAATTCCGCTCAATGATTTAGGAGCCTTCAAAAATCCAAGTGCAAACTGGACAATTGTGGGTGGTATTTCAGGAGATTACCAGTCAGCTACTTTAACGAGTACCGAAGGGAAGGGTATTCTATATGCCTCTGCGAAAGGTGCCAAGTATCAATCAAATGATGATTTGATTTTTAAACTTGAGCACGGCGACATTAGGCTATCACTCGACTTTATGATTCCGAAAGGCTCTAATTCTGGCGTTTACTTACAAGGACGCTACGAGGTACAGATTCTGGATTCATGGTTGAAAAAACAAATCACCGATGGCGATTGTGGTGCTATCTATCATCGTTGGGACGAAGCTCGTGGAGCTGGCAACGAAGGATATGAAGGACACGCACCTCGCCAAAATGCCGTGAAAGCACCTGGCTTGTGGAATCATCTGGAGATTGATTTCAAAGCACCTACTTTTGATGCTTCAGGTAACAAAATCTCGAATGCTCGTTTCAACAAAGTAGTGTTAAATGGTGTTATTATCCATGAGAACATTGAGCTTACGGGGGTAACACGTGGTGCTATTTCTCCGAAAGAAGCTGCAACAGGGCCTATCAGAATTCAAGGAGACCACGGTTCTGTGGCATTCAAAAATATCAAATACGAAGTTTTTGATAAAGCCCTTGCTACATTTAGTCCAACTAGTTATGAATATTACCAAGGCAAATATGCAAGCCTTCAAACAGGGACAAATAAGCCTGTAAAGACAAGTACTGCCCCAAAGCCATCGATGAAACTTGCGGAGGCAAAATCAGATTACTTGTTGAAATTTCAAGGTAAAATCACGATTCCAGAGACTGATACGTATATCTTCACGACTAACTGGACGGGTACGGGAGCATTAATAATTGATAAAGATACCATTACCAAAGGTGACCATTGGTATAGCGAGGATGTAAAAGGGAGTACGAAACTTACGGCTGGTGAACATACTTATACATTGCTTCATGCCAAAGATTTTGGTTGGGGGCCTAAAGCCCTTGGTTGTTTTATAGAGAGAATCGGGGCTCCAAAACAAGGAATTACTGAAAGAACATCGTTGCCAGAACCAGAAGCCACACCGCTTATCGAAGTAAAAGTAAACCAAGAACCCGTTTTACAACGTTCATTTATCGTATATGGGGATAAGAAAAAAACACATGGTATCAATGTAGGGCTGCCAAATGGATTGAATTATTC
This sequence comes from Arcicella sp. GW458-12-2-14-TSB2, assembly GCF_059423785.1. Taxonomy (NCBI): domain Bacteria; kingdom Pseudomonadati; phylum Bacteroidota; class Cytophagia; order Cytophagales; family Flectobacillaceae; genus Arcicella; species Arcicella sp. GW458-12-2-14-TSB2. The sequence continues at coordinate 14,037 of NZ_JBWKYN010000121.1, forward strand.
TTATGATTTAAACCAAGGTGGATATTTACAACTATGGAGGGGAAAATTCTTGGATGCTACATTGATGTGGTATGACCGTGGCGAGCCTCAAACTTCTGTACCGATGGGTTCTGCTATTACTTCAAACGACAAGTTTCCTTTAGCATTTTTAGCGAGCGACTCAGCGCCTTTCCCAGATACTTTAACCAAAAGCGAGTTGAAATATAAGGGATACAGCTTAAAAAAATACGATGTAGCTGGTCAGCAAATATCCTTTCCTGATTTTATGTATGAATACAAAGGCGTAAAAGTAAAAGATACTTCTTTGCCAATGACACAAAACGAAGGCATCAATCGTCATTTAAGTTTTGAAGGCAATACAACAGATGCTAAATTGTATGCTTTATTGGCTGAAGGAAGTGCCATTGCTAACATTGGTAATAACCGTTTTTCAGTAGATAATCAGCAATATTATATACAGGTAAATTCAACAGAAAGTAATAAAGCAATCATTCGTGAAAGTAAAGGGAAAAAACAATTATTATTACCTTTAGCTGGATTGAAAGAAATATCTTATCAATTGATTTTCTAAGTTTGTATTTAACTAAATCTATCGTTGAGTTTCTTAAACAGTTTGCCATTTAATTTGATTTGTTATGAGTGAATTTGAATCATCGAACCTCCAATTATCAAGAGGAAATAAGTCACCCGTCTCGACTAATGGCCTTTCATTGTATGATGAATATGGTTCGATAGCCTATGGTATTATCCTTCAGATAGTCCCTCAAAATCAAATAGCACAAGAAGTAATGATTGATTTATTTGATTCATTAACGGTAAACCCCTGTGTAGAAAACAAAGTAAGCATAGCTGTATGTATTATCAGAAAAGCGAGAGAAAAGGCATTGATCTATAAGGAAAAGCTTGAAATAGGAGCTTCTACAGTTCAGCAATTTAGTGCTGAATCAGCAATAGAGCAATCAAAAATAATTTTTGATTTATCCTTTCGTCAAGGAAAAACAGCTGAAACAATTGCTGACTATTTGGACATTCCCAAGGCCAGAGTATATAAAGCTATCAGTGAATACTTCAAAACTTTTCGCCACTCTTAATTGAATACCATTGTGAAAAAACAAGAATACATACAAAGCGGAATACTAGAAAGCTACTTGTTAGGCATTGTTTCTGAAGAAGAACGAAGAGAAGTAGAACAACAAGCATCAATTGACAAAGATATTGCTGAGGCTCTGAAAGTGTTGGAAATAGACATTACTGATTTTTATACAAAAAATGCTGTTCCACCACCACCGATTATTAGAGAAACCATTGCTTTGAATGCGCAACATGCAGAAATAGTTAAATCGGCTCATTATCAGCAAAAGTATTCATCAGGGCAACAAGCTACTCAGAATGAACAACCGCGATATTTAGAAGTTGAGGTAAACGATACGCATATCAAAGTACATAAATATTGGCGTCCAGCTTTTATAGCAGTCTTTATTTTATCAAAGGTTTTTTTAATATCAGCCTTATATCTTTATTTCAAAGCGGATAGTTTAACTAAAGAAAACGAACGTTTGAAACAAGAAATTAAGCTTAAATAAGCGTTGATTATTTTGTTATCAAAATAAATTAATTTCAAAAAAATGAAAATAGCATTAAAAATATTGCTTTCGATGGGTCTATTGGGTTGTGTTACTCAAAGCTCATTTGCACAAGCGAAACCAAAGCCTTTTACAGAAGAGGACTTTTACGAAATAAAGACAATTGCCATTCCTGACGAAATAAAATTAGAAGCAGGTGGAATTGCTCCGATGCCCGATGGGCGTGTAGGTGTTTGTACTAGAAGAGGTGAAGTTTGGATTATTGAAAACCCCTATCAGTTGAACGGAACCAAACCAAGCTATACGCTTTTTGCGAGTGGTTTACACGAATCTTTAGGCTTGGCTTATTATAAAGGCTCTTTTTACTGTACGCAACGGGGTGAATTAACCAAATTAACAGATACCGATGCCGATGGTAAAGCCGATATTTATGAATCTGTAGCCAACTGGGATTTATCAGGAAATTACCATGAGTATTCGTATGGCCCAGTTTTCGATAAAAATGGTGATATGTACCTTACTTTCAATGTGGCATGGGTAGGTTATGGCGAAGGTAAATTAGCTAAATGGCGTGGATGGTTAGTAAAAGTAAAACAAGACGGAACACTTGAGCCTATAGCCACAGGTTTACGCTCGCCAGCAGGTTTTACGATCAATTCTAACGGTGATGTATTGTATGGTGAAAATCAAGGCGACTGGGTGGGGTCTGGTAGAATTACACATTTAGAAAAAGGAGACTTCGCAGGGAATGCAGGTGGATTGTTCTGGACAAAAGAGCCAGACTCACCATTGAAATTAACAAAGGCTGATATTCCAGATACTGGCGAACCAATGTATGAAGCTGCTAAAAAAGTAAAAGCGTTGAAATTGCCTGCTGTTTGGTTTCCACACGCTTTGATGGGGATTTCGACTGCCGATATGATTGAAGACGAGACTGGTGGCAAATTTGGACCATTTCAAGGACAATATATTGTTTTCGACCAAGGACAATCAAAAGCAATGAGGATGTCTTTAGAGAAAGTAAATGGTAAATATCAGGGTGCTTGTTATCCTTTCCGCGAAGGTTTTCAGTCGGGTACAGTGCGTGCTAGATGGGGAAATGATGGCTCTATTTTCGTAGGAATGACTTCAAGAGGTTGGGGGTCTACTGGAAAAGCCTTGTTCGGTATCCAACGTTTAGTTTGGAATGGAAGAATTCCTTTTGAAATGAAAAACGTTCATGCGATGCCAGATGGCTTTGAAGTAGAATTTACACAACCTGTAGATTTGAAAAGTGCTGAAAACTTAGCTAGTTATGAACTGAAAAGCTTTACTTATAAGTATCATCATCAATATGGTAGCCCAATTATCAATCAGGAGGCAACACCATTGAGAGGCGTAATTGTCTCGCCAGATCGCCTGAAAGTACGTTTAGTAATGGATAATTTACGCAAAGGATATATTCATGAAATATTGGCTTCGGGCTTAGTGAATGATGAAGGTCAGCCTTTATTACATGATATTAGCTACTATACGTTGAACGATATTCCTACTGGTGAATTGGCAAAAATAACAACGAAGGCAGCTCCAGTGGTTGCACCTGCTAAACCTGCGACTTTACCTGTAAAGAAGGAGAAAACAGTAGGAGCAAACATCCCTGTTGATAGCAAACAGGTAGCTTCATTATTGAAAAAACACGCTTGTACAAGTTGTCATGCAGAAGCTACAAGAGTAGTTGGCCCTCCGTTCACAGAAGTAGCCAAAAGAAATTATACAAACGAGCAAATTTTAGAATTGGTGTATCATCCAAAACCAGAAAACTGGCCAGATTATGCCACTGAAATGGCATCGATGACACACGTGCCTAAAGCTGATGTATTGAAAATTGCTTCTTGGATTAATTCATTAGGAAAGAAACCAAAAGTAGATTTGAATAAAATTGAGAATAGAGATTAAAGGTTTTATAACAAAATAG
>NZ_JBWKYN010000122.1:0-17359 GCF_059423785.1 Arcicella sp. GW458-12-2-14-TSB2
GATATAGTTAGCTAATAATTAGACAAATTTAGGTGTTTTTCAGTTGCATGATAACATTATTTAAAAGCCAGTCAAGAATAATTCCTGACTGGCTTTTAAATTTTATTTGTGATTTATTTTTCGTCTGATGGTACTAACCAAGCTTTGCGAAGAGCAATCTGTGCTTCTGTCGGATTCTCTGCTGGAGAAAGCAGATTTTTCTCAATTACTTCTGGAATAAAGATTTTAGATGAAAGTCTGGTTTCTACTTTCTTATCTCCATTCTTTCTAAGCACAACAAATTCAACGTTATCACCTTCTTTAGTGTTGTTGATAAAATCAGAACGCGTATTTCTAAACGTATTCAGGTCTAATGGTTTTCCATTTAAGGAAACTAGCTCATCACCTGCTTTAAACCCAATTTTAGCTCCGAAAGCATCAATTCCTTCATCATCAATGATAAAGATGCCTTTTGTTTCAGGATTGATTCCTAAATTATAGACCGAAAAGCCTAATGTTTTTTCTAGTTTCTTGTTAGTTTTTTGGAAGTTGATACCTACACTATTCAAGGTTTCTATTAAAGGCAAAGGTTGTTTGCCTTCCACATAATTAGCAAAAAACTGACGAATCTCTGGGAATTTAGTTATTTCAGTAATCTTATCAAAAAGCTCATCATCGTTAAAAGATTTATCCTTTCCATAGTATTTAGACAAATCTTTCATCAAATTCTGTGTTCCATATTTCCCTCCTGATAATTGACGAAGCTTAATATCTAAACAAAGCCCTATCAACGCTCCTTTTTCATATACGTTTTGGTATTGGTCTTTGTATTTTTCCAATACATCAGCCGACATTACTGTAAAAGGAATATCATCTTTGTAATGGTCATACATATTGCCAATTTTAGAACGAAGCATATTCATATACATGGGCAACTCAATCAAACCATATTTTGCTTGCATGTGTCCCGCTGCATATTCTGTAACTCCTTCATACATCCAAAGGTGTTTAGACATTTTTGGATGATTAAAATCAAACTCACCTATTTCTTTTGAGTGAATACTAAGTGGCGTAACGATATGGAAAAACTCATGCGAACAAACATCTTTCACCGTTTGTGCCAATTCGTCTGACGATGATTCAGGCAAATAATAGAAAGAAGAGTATGAGTGTTCTAAAGCGCCATAGCTTCCATTTTTTAAATTATCTGAAAGCACAATGACAAAAGCGTATTTCTTAATAGGCAAAGTACCTCCTAAATATTCTTTCTGAGCTTCTAATAATGTTTTTACATTCTCAGCAATTTCAGCAGAAGTAGCTTTTTTATTAGGCGAATAAAGCGAAATTAAAATATCTGCACCTCCAACTTTCAAAATAGTTGTATCAGGTTTGCAATACATAATAGGTGCATCTACCAAATCATTGTAATTTGAAACACTGAAAACATCCTTTGTATCATCTGATTTAATGGCTGTTAATGAAGATGCTCCATAAAAACCAGTAGGTTTTGTAAAGGTCACTTCGTAAGTACTGCGTTTTAAATCATCAAAGTATCCAAAAAAGCCATGCGTATTAATGGCAAAAAGTTTGTTTTCTTCAATATCAGTACCGGCAGGTTCAAAAACATATTCACCCTTAATTTCTGGTGAATCCCAAGTATCATCTACTAAATACGTGATTTTACTAAGTTTCTTTGCTCCTTTTATTGTATAGCTGTTAGCATCAATCTTATTGACAGTCAATTCTTTTCCTTTATCATCAAAAGCTTTTAATGCAGAGATATAACGTCCAAAATCATAATTGGCATAAGTGCCAGGAACAATTTTAGGAAAATTATACACTATTTCATCTTTCAGTATTTTAGGAGTAGTCAGTGTTACTTCTAATTTATCGTTTTGAACTTTTGTTAAATCAATAAAAAACTGGTAATTGGCATTTTGAGTAACTTTCTGTGCGAAAGTTGGAAGGCATATTGTTAATGCCAAAAACATCAGGAATTTAATCTTCATTGGGCTTTATTAGAGTTGTTAAAATAGTATAACTGCATTTCTTAGAGAAATATAACGATTTCTTAGCAAGAAAGTATATTTATCAAAAAGGAGAAATGGTAAAATCCTTTCTTTTTTGAAATTATCGTTTAAAAATCAGGGTGCCTTGAAGAGAAGTAGCATCATCTAAGTCTTTTTGAGAGCCTTTTACACCAATGGCTAAAGTACCCAATATAAAAAAAGGCAAATCGTTGAAATCTTTAATTTCAATGTTCCCACTAGCACTCTCAGTAAATTTCTTTGTACCTAATTTTAAACTATTTTCAGATAATTCCAATACTGAAAACGTCTGAACGTTTTCTTTTCCAGTTCTGTCTTTAGTAGTTAAATCGATTGTTTTAGCACTATCATTTAATTTCCAAGTACCTACTGTACTACCAGCAACAAAAGTACCATCCTGCTTAAAATCATATGCAAAACCAACTGAAAGTGCATTAACCATTGTAGTATCAACTTTGGGAGTACTTTTAATTTCTTGTAGTGTTGCCTCATACGTTTTAGCATTTGTAATAGTTCCAAAACCAGAGATAGACCATTTACCTACAATGCTCACCGGTGCTTTAGGAACAACGTCTGAACCAAATTTTTGTTCGCAGGCAGTAAAAGAAACAATAGTAGCTAGTATGATGATGAATAAGGTGATTTTTTTCATTAGGATAATTTTTTAGCGTTCAAGACCTAAATTTAAGAAATATGTCAAATAATAAAACTCAAAACTTATTAAACGGTACTAAATTAAAGATAGAAAGCCCGAGTACTAATCGAGCTTTCTATTTATACTTGTTTTGTATGCTTATTCCCACTCAATCGTTGCTGGTGGTTTCGACGAAATATCATAAACAACTCTGTTTACTCCTTTTACTTTATTGATAATTTCGTTTGAAATTTCTGCTAAAAACTCATAAGGTAAATGACACCAATCGGCCGTCATTCCATCTACAGACGAAACCGCTCTTAATGCTACTACTCTTTCATAGGTACGTTCGTCGCCCATTACCCCTACTGACTGTATCGGTAAAAGCATCGCTCCTGCTTGCCAAACGTTATCGTATAAACCTTTATTTTTTAAGCCATTAATAAAGATGGCATCTACTTCTTGTAAAATCTGTACTTTTTCAGCAGTAATATCTCCTAAAATTCTAATTCCTAAACCTGGCCCTGGGAATGGGTGACGGCCTAGTATAAACTGAGGAATTTCTAGTGTTCTACCTACTAAACGTACTTCATCTTTGAAAAGTGTTTTAAGTGGCTCAACGATTTTCAATTTCATATAATCTGGCAAACCGCCTACATTATGGTGAGATTTAATCGTAGCTGATGGACCTTTAATCGAAACAGATTCAATAATATCTGGATAGATGGTACCTTGTCCCAACCACTTAACGTCTTCTATCAAATGTGACTCTTGATCAAACACATCAATAAATACTTTACCTATGGCCTTGCGTTTTGCTTCTGGGTCAGTCAAGCCCGCTAATGCTGTATAAAACTGTTCTTTAGCATCTACTCCTTTTACATTTAAGCCAAGGTTTTTGTATGACTCAAGTACGTCTTCAAACTCATTCTTTCTCAATAAACCATTATCAACAAAAATACAATAAAGGTTTTTGCCAATTGCTTTATGAATTAATACCGCTGCTACTGAGCTATCTACACCACCCGAAAGACCTAAAACTACTTTATCATCCCCTAACTGAGCTTTCAATTCAGCCACAGTAGTATCTACAAATGAGTCAGCCGTCCAATCTTGCGAACATCCACAAACGCCAACAACGAAGTTTTTTAACATCGTTTTGCCTTCTAATGAGTGTGTCACTTCTGGGTGAAACTGTATCCCGTAAGTTTGTTCTCCTTTGATATGAAAAGCAGCAATCTTTACAGATTCTGTTGAACCAATGATTTCAAAATCTTCAGGAATCGACATAATAGTATCTCCGTGCGACATCCATACTTGGTTGTTTTCAGAAACATCATTCAATAACGGATTTTCAGCTACTTTTTGCAATTTAGCTCTTCCGTATTCGCGATGTCCAGCATTATATACTTCTCCGCCACCCGTATGTGCCAATAGTTGTGCGCCATAGCAAATACCTAATACTGGCAATTTACCTCTGAAAAGACTCATGTCAACTCTTGGCGAGTCTTCATCACGTACTGAACATGGGCTACCAGACAAAATTATGCCTTTTACATCTTCACCAATTGATGGTATTTTATTGTAAGGATGGATTTCGCAATAAATATTAAGTTCACGAACTCTGCGGGCAATTAATTGAGTGACTTGTGAACCAAAGTCGAGGATAAGAATTTTTTCGGACATTTTTCGATTTCGGATTGCTGAATTCGGATTGCAAAATTGAGCCTTCCGAAAACTATGCTAAAAAATAAACCGCAAATTTCGGGAAAATTTGCGGTTTTGAAGTAATAAATTTTACTTTTTTATAAAATATCTCTTCAGTGTTTTTTAAAATTGGAAATAAATAAACTGTGCTGGAGCGTCGAACATTCCTAAAAAGAGTATCGCTAATACTATTCCGTAATAAAGTACCCAACGAAACAATATTGGTTTTTGGCTTATAACTGTTCTTAAACGTTGCCCTCTTTGATAAAAATGCACTGTTTCCATCACTAATAAAGAGAAAACAACCATGACAAAATTTGCAAAGCCTTGTCCTAAGAAGATATTTTTATCAATAAAGCTTCTGTTAGTTAGTTGCGAAAGTTGTTCCCCAACACCAGAAAACAAATGCGTAGCTATATGATATGCTGATTTGAAATCAACTGCACGGAAGAAAATCCAAGCAAAGCTAGTCAAACAGAAAACGGTAAGAATCTGGATAATTTTATAAAGGAACGGCAATTTTTTCAAACCTATTATACCTATTACCTTGTTTCTAAAATCAACGGTAAGGTTCGCAAAAATCAAGTAAAATCCATGCATAGCTCCCCAAATAACAAAGTTCCAACTAGCACCATGCCAAATACCCGAAACCAGAAAAACGATAAAAAGATTGTATTCTCTTCGCCATTTAGACACCCTGTTTCCTCCTAAAGAAATATACAGATAATCTCTGAACCAAGTGGAAAGTGAAATATGCCAACGACGCCAAAATTCAGAAATAGTTTTTGAAAAATAAGGGCGGTCAAAATTTTTCATCAAATCAAAACCCATTACCTGTGCCGAACCTAAGGCAATATCAGAATACCCAGAGAAATCACAGAAAATTTGAATTGAAAATAAAGTAGTAGCGACTATCAAAGGAATTCCTTTTTGTTCAAAGGGATGGTCATACACTTGATTTACCATCACTGCCAGACGGTCGGCGATGACTACTTTTTTAAACATCCCCCAAGCCATTAGTTTCAAGCCATCCGTTACGCGCTGATAATCAAAATCAAATTTTTCATAGAATTGATGCAATACATTCTGTGGTCTTTCGATAGGACCAGCTACCAATTGTGGATAGAACATTACGTATAACGAGTAAATTCCAAAATGTCGTTCAGCTTTCTGATTACCTCTATATACTTCTATCGTATAAGACATCGCCTGAAAAGTGTGAAAAGACAGTCCGATTGGTAGTAAAATTTTAAGGTAAGGAATAGGGTTTTCAAGGGCAAAACCTTTCAATAGAAAGCCTATATTTTCGTTCAAGAAATTATAGTATTTGAAAATTGCCAGAACGCCAATGTTAGCAATAAGGCTCATCGTCAAGAACAATTTCCTTTTTTTCCCTTCCGACTGTTCTATATAAATACCTGCATAGTAGTCTATTACAATCGTAAATCCCAAAATAAGCATATAAATCGGCACAAAAGCCATATAGAAATAGCAACTCGCTACCAATAATAATAACCAACGAAAACGATAGGGCATTAAAAAATAAAGTATCGTAACGATGGGAAAAAAGATTAGAAATTCTATAGAATTAAATAACATAGTGATAAAAATCAGTCTTGTTCTATTACTTATGGAAGCGTTGAAACAGACAAGATTTATTTTATTTGTTTTTACTATTAATATTGCTCGCTAAAGGCTCTTGCTTTTTCGTCCTGATTGATTGGATACTTTTCTGAAACTTATCACTATTTTCAAATAATGTCAGTATTCTTTTTGTAAATATTTCCCTTCCTTTATCATTTGGATGATAAGCATTATCATAAAACAAAGTATCGTCCATCAAAGCATATTGGGGTGTACCTAATATTGGTATTTTGAGATGCCCCTTTATCTGCGCACTGATTTTTTTAATAATGTTAGCATTTTCTTCAAAACTTTTCTGTGCTAAACAAGGAAAGGTAAAAAACACTTTAGCTCCTTTCTGTTGGGCAAAAGCATAAAAATCGTTTAAATCCTTTATTTGTTGGCTGAAATCTTGGTCAGATGGTATTGTTGGATAGACAATTTTAGTGGGAGGATTATTCAAATGGCAAAGCAAATCTCCTTTGGGTGAAAAACAATTTCGATAGAAAATAGAAGTTGTATCAGCTATGCTTATCGGTTTGCTTCTCGAATGGTTTAGAGCTTCACCAATCATCAATCTACAATCAGTTAATCGATGAGTAGTATAACTGCTTATTTTTTCAGTAATAGATGGAAAGTGTATCCATTTTTGTGAAGGAGGATAAAAATCTGCGGCAATCAATTGTTCTTCATATTTTCCTTCAGACCTAACCATATATTCTAACGTTATCAATACCACATCTCCTTTTTTCAAATAGGTTTTCAATTCTTCCATCATATACTTACTTCCGAAATTAAAATGCAAAGCAGCATTCACTACTGGCAAACCGATTTCATTCTCTAGCATATCGCTATTTATCCCAAATGCCATGCTTGAACCACTCATCAAAACTAATCTAGGACTTGGCACAGTTGCTAGCATTTTTGTTTTATCGATAATTGTAGCTATATAAGCATTTTTTGAGCGTGGGTCGAAAATTAAATCTAATTTTCTGGCACTATCAATAGCTAACAATGGTAAAAAACCAATCAAAAATAGTTTTAGTATAAACTTTAAGAATTTCAAAATATGTGATTTTATAATGTTATTACGTTAGAGTTAATCTTCAAAATACTATTCTGCATACAATAAGTATTTCTTTCTGATGGCTTTATATTGGTCTAAGTCTTTTTTCCAAGACGCTCGAATCTCTGCTTCTGTTTTCCCTTCTATAATTTGCTTTTTTAAAACATCTGACCCTGCCAGTAGATTAAAGAAAGCATTATTACTAAAGAACTTATTTTTATCGACTGATTGCTGATAAAAGTCTAATACATATTTTAAGGTAAAGCCTTGTTTACGAGCATCTATTTGGCTTAAATCTAACCCATAACACAATTTGCCTTTTTGAGGCGGGTTTTTAGCCCCTGGCTTATCTTCAGGTGTGAAAGTAAATGTTCTGTTAGCTTGATTAGGCGAACCTATCACCTGAAACTGTTTGTCGGTTCCTCTACCAACGCTTACGTCTGTTCCTTCAAAGAAACAGATAGAAGGGTATAAAAGGATTGACTGTAAATTAGGTAAATTAGGGGAAGGGGCAATGGGAGGTGCATAAACCATTGAATGATGGTAATTCAAACATTTCACAACGGTTAAGTTAGCCTTCACCCCATCTTTCAACCAGCCTTCTTGATTAATCATTTGTGCTAATTCGCCTACCGTACAGCCATGCACTACCGGAATGGGGTTTAAACCTACAAATGATGCAAATTTCTTATCTAACACTGGCCCATCTACATAATGTCCATTAGGGTTTGGTCTATCTAACACTAAGACCGCTTTCCCTGTTTCGGCACAAGCTTCCATCACATAATGCATCGTAGAAGTATAGGTATAAAACCTTGCTCCTACATCCTGAATATCAAAAATCACAACATCTATGCCTTCTAATTGTGCAGGGCTAGGTTTTTTATTGGCACCGTACAAGGATACTATCGGTAAGCCCGTCTTTTTATCAATGCCATTCGCAATATGTTCGCCTGCATCAGCTGTTCCTCTAAAGCCATGTTCTGGGGCAAAAATTGTTTTTATCTTTACTCCCAAGCTAATTAAGGAATCAGCCAAATGTGTTTTGCCTATTACTGAAGTATGGTTTACAACCAAAGCTACCGTTTTACCTTTCAAAAGGGGCAGGTATATTTGTGTCTGCTCTGCTCCTGTTTGCAGGGTAGCGATTGTGTTTTTTTTACTGCTTACACAAGAAATAAGCAATAAGCCTGTTAAGATAAAAACGATTTTTGTTGAATGAAGCATAAAGCAAGTTATGAGTTTTGAGTAATGAGTTTTGTTTTTTTGCACCCGTTATTCCATTTTAAAAGATGAAGCTGTTTAAACTTTCCGTTTCTGAGGAGAAAGTATTGTATTTTTGAATTGATTTTTTCAAAATTTACGAAGCATAGCATCGCTACGTTGAGTGAATTTTGGAACAAGCTATTCTAAAAGACTTAGTTTAACCCAAAAGGGAAAATTTAAACAGCTTCGACATAAAAGCAAGTTCTTAACTAAATTCCATCGCACGAAAATCGACTCATTAATCAATTTACCAGTAAAAACTACTTAATTTGTAGTCAAGAAACAAAATTACAAAATACTGCATGAATTTCCCTTATTTCATTTCTCAGCGCATTCAAAATACTAAAACTACCTCTTTTTCGGGTACGGTTACTAAAATCGGTGTGGGAAGTATAGCAATTGGTTTGTCTGTAATGATTATTGCTTTTGCAGTGTTGTTTGGCTTCAAAGATGCCATCCATCAAAAATTATTTAGTCTTACACCACACATCAAAATTTCTAAGTTTTCTGCCAATGAATCGTATGAAGAGAATCCTATCACACAACAAAGTGATCTTTTCCGAAACCATAAAAGTATCAAGGAAATTAGTCATTTCCAGACCTCAGCTTTAAAGGCTGGTATTCTAAAGACGCGTCAGGATATTTTAGGTGTGGTTTTAAAAGGCATCAACCGTGATTTTGATTTCAAAAGGTTTGAACCAAATATCATTCAAGGCAAACAGATTAGCTTTGATACAAGTGGCTATTCAAAAGAAATACTTGTTAGTAAAGTAATTGCAGATAAATTGAATTTAGGGGTTGGCAATGATGTAATCATGTATTTTTTGAATGCTCCGGACCGCCCTAGAAAATTAGTGGTGAAAGGTATTTATGAAACCCAAATGGAGGAGTTTGACAAGAATTTAATTATTGGCGATATCAGGCTTATTCAAAAAATGAATAATTGGGGCGTGGATTCTGTAGGTAGTTATGAAATTTATATTAGTGATTTTACGCAAATAGATGCTGTTTCCAAAAAAATTCAGCGTAAAATCCAACCAGATATGAAATTAGAAAAAGTAACAACTACTTATATGGGTTTGTTCGACTGGCTGGGTATGTTGGATAGAAACATGGTTATTTTCCTAAGCCTAATTTTGTTTGTTGCTTCCTTCAATATGATTTCAATTCTGTTGGTATTGATGTTAGAACGTACACCAATGATTGGTGTATTAAAAGCATTGGGAGGAAGTAATTGGCAAATCAGGAAAATATTTTTGTGGAGTGGCTTTTCTATGATATTTAGGGGACTTGTTTATGGAAATTTGTTGGGCATCGGCATTTGTTTATTGCAAAAACATTATAAAATTTTTCCGCTCGACCCTGTGAATTATTACATGAATACCGTTCCGATAATGATGAATTGGCCCGTAATTCTTTTACTTAATTTAGCTACTATTTCTTTGGTACTGTTCGTGTTAATTATTCCAACTTTTGTCATTACGCGTATTGAACCTGTTAAATCTATTGTGTTTAGGAAATAGGGGTTTCACATATCTTTCTTGAATTAAAACTCATCCCCATGAGTTGATTTAATAATGGCTTTTAAGGCAAATTTGAAGTTTTTCAAACTCAATAAGGCTATTTCAGAAAGCACTTCGTTACCAAATAGTTGTTGGACTGTTCGGCCTACCCAAAGTCTTTGGGCAAAAGTTTTTTTCCATGCTTTTTCGTAATTTTGCTCTAGCAATGTCCTGTCGTCGAAATGTTGTAGGATGTTTTCGGATAAAATTTTAGCACCATGGATAGCCATAGCCATTCCGTTTCCGCATAAAGGTGTAATCAGTCCTGCCGAATCACCTACCATTAAAATATGGTTTTCGATGGTTGTTTTCGGCGTAAAAGAAATTTCATTAATTACTTCGGGCTTGTCGTATAGGAAAACTGATTCTGTAAATATCTTTCTTAGATGCGGATTTTTCCAAAGAATATTCTTCTCCATCTCGGAAATAGAACCATACTTTTTGAGATTTTCTCTAGTAGTAAGATAACACAGACAGTGCTTATCGTTTTCGATGGCAGAGATACCACAATAACCATCTTTAAAATTATGGAGCGCTATTAAATCTTGTGGAAAATCAGTTTTGATATGATATTTCACTCCAATATACGGGCTTCTTTTGCTAAAAAAACTACGCTTTAAAGTGGCATCTAGTTTTGTTCTTTTTCCGAATGACCCAATCACATAGCGGGCTTCAAAAGTTTGATTAGAGGTGCTTACCGTAAATTGGTCATGATGAAAATCAATATTTTCGACATTTTTATTTAATAAACAATGAACATTATTTTGTTGAGCTAAGTGATATAAAGCTTCGTCAAAAGTATAGCGACTAATGCCAAAGCCTCCTAAATCGAGCGTTGTTTCTAAAACTTTTCCTGAAGGTGAGGTAAATTGAAATCTAGTAATGTCTTTAGTATCTAATTGATTAAAATCAAGACCTAATTGTTGTAAAAACGGACGTGTTTCATTAGAAATATATTCACCACATACGCGGTGGAAAGGGTAGTGTTTCTTCTCAATCAATAGTACTTTTTTGCCAGCTTTGGAGAGCAAAATACTGCTGACCAAACCAGCCAACCCTCCGCCAACGACGATGATATCATACATAATTTTATTTTTTTACCAATTAGCTCACAACAATGTAGTAAATTTAAACAATGAAACCAACACTTTATCACATCGTGAGTCCAGAATGGTGGGCTGAGTTTTCGGATTTAGATTATTATGAATCAGAAACACTTTCAGTAGAAAAATTTATTCATCTTTCTACTTCAGGACAAGTACAAGGTACCCTAAACAATTATTTTGTAGGTAAAGCCCAGCTATTGTTACTTCATCTTGATATGGACAAATTGAGCGCTGAACTTCGTTTTGAAACTGTTCGTAATGCTGATACGTTTCCACATTTATACGGAAGACTGAACAAAGATGCTATTTTAAAAGTTGAAGAATTACTGCCCAATCCAGACGGAACCTTTACTTTCACGGCTAAATAGTCTGTTATCAATGTATTTAAACCTTAGAACTTTGTGTTGTGTTCAAGGGTTTTATAAATGAGTATATATTTATTTAAATAATTTAGTAATCCTGCTGAATCTACAGTATCAATCGAATAACAATGTGACGACCATTTGTTAACGCTACAATTCATACTCTAAATTCCGCAATCAATATGACATGTTATACCCACAAAATATAGAACAAAAATTAGGCTTTGACCGCATCCGAGAACACCTCAATGAATTGTGTGTGAGTTCTCTGGGAAGAGCCTTCGTCAATAAAATCCGTTTTGCCGATAATTACGATTTAATTCAAAAGATGATTCGGCAAGTAGCCGAAATGAAAGATATTTTGCAGTTTGAGCCAGAGGCTTTCCCTGCTCAAAATTATCTTGATGTCAATCATCAACTTTCTAAAGCTGCCATTGAAGGAGCATTCTTGACTGAAGAAGAGTTTTTTGATTTAAAACTTTCATTAAGAACAATACAAGAATGCTTACGCTTTTTTGATAACAAAGAACCTGAGGCTTATCCGCAATTAAGAGAATTAGTTGGCACGGCATTCTCAGCCGACTTAAACCTTCGTCAAATTCTGGATTCATTAGATAAGGTAATCGACGACCGTGGTAAATTGAAAGACAATGCCAGTCCAGAATTACAGGCTATTCGTCGCAGAATCCAAAGTCAAGAAATAGAGTTACGTAAAAAGCTAGAAAGTATCTTGAAGATGGCACGTTCAAATGGCTGGATTTCGGATGACTTTTCTTTGACTTTACGTGGTGGTAGAATGGTCATTCCAATCGCTGCCGAACACAAACGTAAGATAAAAGGCTTTGTTCATGATGAATCTGATACTGGTAAAACAGTATTCATGGAACCAACCGAAGTATTGGAAGCCAACAATGAAATCAGGGAATTAGAATCGGCCGAAAGACGTGAAATCATCAGAATTTTGATGGAATTAACGACACGAGTACGTCCGCATGTGCCAGTATTACGCAAAGCTTATACATTTTTAGGGATTATTGACTTTATCCGTGCCAAGGCACGATTAGCCATCGAAATTAATGGAATAGCTCCATTGAGCTTGAACAGTCAAATTGTCGATTGGAAAAATGCGGTGCATCCCCTCCTCTTTCTTTCTTTCAAAAAACAAGGAAAAAAAGTACAGCCACTTAGCATTACATTAGATTCCGACCAAAGGATTTTATTAATATCAGGCCCTAACGCAGGTGGTAAATCAGTTACCTTGAAAACCCTAGGATTGGTGCAATACATGTATCAATGTGGATTGTTAGTGCCAATGGCTGAACATTCAACTATCGGTATTTTCAGAAGTGTTTTTATTGATATTGGCGATGAGCAAAGTCTTGAAAATGATTTGAGTACTTATTCGTCACACCTTACCAACATGAAGTATTTCCTGATTAATTCAGATAGAAAAACGTTGTTTTTAATTGACGAATTTGGTACAGGAACAGAGCCAACTTTGGGTGGAGCGATTGCCGAGAGTATCCTAGAAGATTTGAATCGTTCAGGCGCTTATGGTGCTATCAATACGCACTATACTAATCTAAAAACATTTGCTGACCGTACCAAAGGGCTGGTAAATGGTGCTATGCGTTATGACGCCGAACACCTAGAGCCTTTGTATGAGTTAGAAATAGGAAAGCCCGGTAGTTCTTTTGCCATTGAGATTGCCTATAAAATTGGTTTACCAAAAGCAATTATTGATAAATCGAAGCAAAAAATTGGTAATCAACAGGTTAGTTTCGAGAAGTTGATTAAAGAACTAGAAATTGAAAAGAAAGTTTTTGCAGATAAAAATGTAGAAAATGCTCAGAAACAACGCAAGCTCGACCAATTGCTAGAACAGTATAACTCTTTGAAAACGTATCTGGACACAGAAAAGAAAACGATTCTGAATACGGCGAAGGTTCAAGCGAAGGAGTTAATCAAGAATACTAATCAGAAAATTGAAGCGACTATCAAAGAAATTCGTGAACAAGGTGCTGAAAAACTAGCTACGAAAGAAATCAGGCAAGATTTAGTTGATTTTCAAGAAAGCTTAGTCCTTGAAAAAGTAGCGGCTAAAAAGCCAAGTCCTAAAGAAGAAAAAGAGAAAGAAGAACGCGAAGAAATTGAAGTGATTTTGGGCGAAATTTCGGTAGGTTCTTTAGTAAGAATTAAAGGACAAGAAGCCTTGGGAGAAGTATTGAGTTTACGTGGGAAAGATGCTGAAATTGCGATTGGTGATTTGAAAACTACTGTGAAGATAAATCGTTTAGAAAAAATTTCTCGTAAAGAATTCAAACAAAGAACAACATCAGTTACCAAAATTGTGGGCGTGGATATGAATGATAAGTTGATGAATTTCTCATTCAACCTTGATTTACGAGGGAAACGTGGCGAAGAAGCGTTGGTAGAAGTAGATAAATTTATGAACGATGCCATCATGGTAGGCTATAATGAACTAAGGATTGTACATGGCAAGGGAGATGGTATCCTAAGAAATTTAATTCGTCAACATCTCAGAGGTTATAAACAAGTTGCCAATACGCAAGATGAACATGCTGATAGAGGAGGCGCAGGCGTTACTTTGGTGAGTATGAAATAATTTTGGGGTTATTACTTATCTTATCCATAGCGAGGTACTTAAGTGCCTCGCTATGGATAGGAAATAGATAAACTGCTAAAGAACATTAGAAGTCTGTTCTTTAATTTTCTCTAATTCATCTTTCATATTGATGACCATTCTTTGAATCACCACATCGTTTGCTTTTGAACCGATTGTGTTGATTTCACGACCAATTTCTTGGCAAAGGAAATTTAATTTTTTTCCGTTTCCTTCTTTCAATACTTCTTTGAAATATACTAAGTGTGTACCTAAACGTACCTTTTCTTCTGAAATATCGTATTTCTCTATGTAATAAATTAGCTCTTGCTCAAAGCGATTTTTATCAAAATCATCCGCTTCTAATAAATCAGTTACTGACCTTCTCAATCTTTCACGAACTGCGGGAATACGAAGTTTATCTTGTACTTCTACCTCCTTTAGTAACTCTCCTATTTTATCAATGTATTCAATAAATTTATTCGTAACAATATCACCTTCACGCAAACGGAATTTAGTACATTCGCTAATTGCCTGATTTACAGCCGACAAAATTATTTTCCATTCCTCTTCCGCTTGTTCTTCCGAAACAGTTTCAGTATTATAAGCATTAGGCAAAGAAAGGGCTATTTTGAACAACTCAGTAGTATCATCTATACCATACCCACTACCAGTATCCTGCAAATCCTTCATATAAGCCTCCACTAAAGGGCGGTTGATACTTGTTCCTGAACTAGCAACATTTGTATAGTTTGTACTTAGGTTTAGTTCAATTTTACCTCTTTCTAAATTCTGTGTCAGCAGGTTTCTGATTTCTATTTCTCTGAAAGATAGACTTTTAGGAATTCTACAATAAATATCTGTAAACTTAGAGTTCAAGGTTTTTATTTCGGCAGTGACGGTCAGATGCGGAGCTTCTATCACCGATTTGCCAAAACCAGTCATTGATTTTAACATTATATAATTGTTTAGAAAACGTGATATCATTAATATATAAGGGTGCAATATACAGAAAATAAAAGTGTTATAAAGCAAAAAACTGTAAGTGACATGCTTTCATGTACTTACAGTTTTTGCTTGATACTATCAATAGTATTAAACTATAATTCTTTTATTTTGATATTTCTGAACCAAACTTTATTACCATGGTCTTGGAATACAATATGACCTTTCGTATAAGTTCCCCAGTTTTCCATTCCTTTGAATTTACTCGCGGCAACTAATTTTTTATATTCTTCGCTACCAATAGTATATTCAATCACCATTCTGCCATTCATATACAATTTTACATGACCGTTCTTTTGTTCAATCATTACTTTGTTCCACTCTCCTACTGGCTTCACATTTTCAGGCTCATATTTGATCAAATCATACAAGTTACCTGCTCTGTGTTTGTCGATTTTACCATCAGCATGTCCGTCGTTATCCAATACCTGAAATTCAGGGCCAGTATACCAAGAATAAGGGTGTTTAGTAGCATCGTCTTCTTGAGCATTGAAAATAATTCCAGAGTTTCCTCCTTGAGAGATTTTCCAGTCACAAGCCAAGATAAAATTCTCATAAATACCATCAGTAGTCAACTCTCCTCCACCTTTAGTATTCCAGCCGTCCATTTCGCTATTGTCCAACATAATGGCATTATCCGAAATTTTCCAAGCAGGACCAAGGTCTTTCTTGTTAAAATTTCTCCAGCCATTCAAGGTTTTACCATCAAAAAGAAGTTTCCATCCTTGTTTTTTTTCTTGAGAAGTCAAGGTATTAGGCTTCTGTGCAATCGTTGATAACGAAGCGCATACCAACGTAATGATTACAAAAAGGTTTTTCATGTTTATGAATTGAAATAATAGTATTGTTTTATATTGGCTCGTAAATTAATCATTTTAGTCAATTATTCAATCCTTATTTATGCTTACAGCGTTTTATATACTACGCCATCCTTCATCACAAACGATACTTTTCTCATTACTTTAATATCCTGTAGTGGGTTCCCATCAGTAGCAATGATGTCGGCAATCTTACCTGTTTCAATAGAACCTGCTTCTTTCTGCGTTCCCATAATGATAGCAGGAGTCATCGTAGCAGCCTTGATAGCTTCCATCGCTGGCATACCAGCCTCTACCATATATTGAAATTCATAAGCATTGTAGCCGTGAATAGAAACACCAGAGTCGGTACCAAAAGCGATTTTCACGCCTGCTTTATAAGCTTTAGCAAAAGTAGCTTGAATCAGTGGTCCAATTTCTAAAGCTTTTGGTACTACCAAGGGATGATAATAGCCAGGGATTTTTGCTGAATCGGCCACTGTTTTACCTGCAATAATAGTAGGTACAAAGTAAGTACCATATTTTTTCATCAATTCTATGGCTTCATCGTCCATATATGTACCATGTTCAATAGTCGTTACGCCTCCTCTGATGGCTCTTTTAATCCCTTCGGTACCATGAGCATGGGCAGCTACATGGAAACCATAGTCTTTTGAGGTCTCTACAATGGCTTTAATTTCTTCCTCTGTAAACTGTGGTGCTTTACCACTTTTTGCTAAACTCAATACTCCCCCTGTTGCGGTAATTTTGATACAATCTGAACCTTCTTTATAACGTTGACGAACAGCCTGACGACATTCGTCTGCACCATTGACCACTCCACTTAAATACTGGGGGTCAAGGCTTAATTTATCTGCCAAAGCATTTGAAGGGTCACCGTGTCCACCAGTAGTAGCAATAGTTTTGCCAGAAGTAAATACTCTTGGGCCAATGGTTGTTCCTTTATTAATAGCATTGCGTAGCGCAATATTTACGCCAGAACCACCTAAGTCTCTAACGGTAGTAAAGCCAGCCATCAAGGTAGTCTTGGCATATTTGGCAGCATCAAAGGCTACATCAGCTTGGTTTTGTTGATATCTTTTCAGTTCTCCGCCTTTGCTAGTTTCATTTTCCAAATGCACGTGCATATCAGTAAGCCCCGGCATTACAGTTTGAGTTTTCAGATTAATTACTTTATCTGTTCCAGATGGTGATGTAAAGCCTTTCTGAATAGCGGTTATTTTTTTGCCTTCTACAACAATTGTTACTTGGCTTTGAGCTTCATTCTGAACACCATCGATAAGTGTTCCACAATGGATAAGTGTTTTTTGAGCAAAAGAGGCAGTACTTAACAGGCATAATCCTGCAAGTGTTAGTAATTGTTTTTTCATTTGTTGATATTAATTAAAGGTAGTGATGGTTTTTAGTTTTATTTAAATAATCAAATCTATATAAATATATGAATAATCTGTTTAAAATAGCTGTTTGCAAAACTATTTTAAGTAAACGTGCTAAAGGTTATTGTATAAAAACGATAACTCAAATTTTACTATTAGTTGACGACTGAAGTCGCCAGCTAAT
>NZ_JBWKYN010000123.1:0-17287 GCF_059423785.1 Arcicella sp. GW458-12-2-14-TSB2
GAATTCGCCTGATATTTTACTTTTATTGCGGATAAAGATGCATAAAAAAGCATTTAACTCTTCACTCAACCCCCAAAAAATCAAATGAAAAAACATTTCCTATCTACTTTGCTTGGGCTGTTTGTCATGATGTTCTCATTGAACGCTTTGGCACAATCCATTGTCGTAAAGGGTAAAGTTTTGGATGAGAGTAACGAACCCTTAATTGGTGCTTCTGTCATCTTAAAAGGTACTCAAATTGGTACGGCTACGAATGTTAATGGTGAATTTACATTAAATGTCAATGTAAAAAGCGGAAGTTATGATTTTGAATTTCGTTCGGTAGGTTTTCGTTCGGTCATCAAAAAAGTAATTATTGGTAAAGAAAGTCCAATCGTATTATCTATTCAATTACCAACAGATGCACTTGGGCTTGATGAAGTAATTGTAACGGGTACCTCAGTAGCCACCAGCAAAAAACAATTGGGTAATGCCGTTACTTCATTAAAAGCATCCGATTTACAATATTCAGCAGCCACTTCTATTGACCAAGCTTTATCTGGAAAAATTGCTGGGGCACAAATTACACAAAATTCTGGAAACCCAGCAGGAGGTATCAGTGTTCGTTTACGTGGGCCAAGTACTATTGTAGGTTCTTCAGACCCTTTGTATATTGTAGATGGTGTAATTGTAAACAATGATTCACGTGAACTATTGGATTTAGGAGGGTATGCCCAAAACCGTTTGGTTGATTTAAACCCAAATGATATTGAAAGAATAGAGGTGATTAAAGGTGCTGCTGCTGCGGCCATTTATGGTTCAAGAGCGAGCAACGGGGTTGTACAGATTTTTACCAAAAAAGGAAAAGATGGTAAAGCAAACGTTAGTTTTTCATCTACTTTCAGAGTGAGTGAAGTACGCAAGACTTTACCTTATAATACTTATGGAAAGACTTTCGTCAATACTGTTACAACAGATTTAACACAAACCGATGTAACACGTTATGATTTCCAGAAAGATATTTTCCGTCAAGCTGTAGGAAACGAACAGTATTTGTCTGTTTCAGGCGGTAACCAAAATTCTAATTATTTCTTCTCTGGTTCGATGTTCCAAAATCAAGGTATTATCAAAAGCTCTGATTTTAATCGTGCCAATGTAAGAATGAGAATCGGTCAACATTTGAACAAATGGGCAAGCCTTACTGTAGGTGGAAATTATACCTATAGTAGTTCAAATGAAATTCCGAACGGAGGTATCAACGAAGCCTACGGAGCTTTAACTGGATTTATCTTCTCGAACAACTTTGTAAATCCTGCCAAAAATGAAACTACAGGGGCTTATCCATCTACAGCACCAACAGCTGTACTTCGCAGGACCAACCCTTTGGAAGCTATCGACCGCTTCAAGTTTAAACAAAGCACTTCTCGTTTCACTGGCGACGTACAGTTAAATCTTACGCCAATTGAAGGCTTGGGTATTGATTATACCTTTGGTTTAGATACCTATACACAGCTTGGTACGGCTTATATTCCTCCAGTGAATACTACGCCAAGTTATGATGCAGGGTTGTCTCGTCGTGCTGATGCCAATGTGTTACAAGTTAACAATGATTTGAATATTCGCTACCAAACTAAAATAGCAGACTTCATTGAATCTACTACTGGTGTAGGTGGAACTATTCAATACGACCGTTCGCAGACTACTTCTATCAATGCACAGCAATTGGGTATTTTTGGAGAAACCGTTAACAATGGTGCTTTGATAGTAGCAGGGGAAAGTCGTGCAGAGAGAGCTTTCGCTGGTGTCTTTGTTCAACAAACTTTTGGCATTTCAAACAAACTATATTTGACAGGTGCAGGTCGTTGGGATGCTGCCTCTGTATATGGTGTCGATAACCGCTGGCAGTTTTATCCTAAAGCAAGTGCTTCATACGTAATATCAAATGAAGAATTCTGGAAAAATAACTTAGAAGATATTTTACCAAACTTTAAAGTAAGAGCTGCTTGGGGACAAGCAGGTAACTTGACAGCCATTGGTGCTTACGACCGCTTTACCAACTATTCACCAGTTACGACGGGGGGATTAAATGGTTATTTAGCTCCATTGACTTTAGGAAACTTTACGGTAAAACCTGAAAGACAAACAGAATTAGAAATCGGTACAGACTTTAGTTTATTGAAAGACCGCATCGGGGTAGAATTTACATATTATAACAAAGAAGTAAAAGACCTGATTTTGAACCGTACTTTAGCACCAACTACTGGGTATAACAACCGTTTTGTAAATATCGGTACTATGACCAACAAAGGGTTTGAAGTAATGGTACGTGCTATCCCGATTCAAAATAAAAATGTAAAATGGACTTCTACTATCACTTACACACAAAATAAAAACGTAATCGACGGAGTAGAAGGAAACGGAGTATTGCCATTTGCAGGAGGCTTTAGCCAAGTAGCAGCCGTAAATGGTTATTCACTAGGTGCTTTTTATTCAACATTCTTCGCACGTAAACCAGACGGTACTTTGTTATTAACACCAGCAGGTTTACCTCAACGTGAAAGAGGAACACAATTAGCCAATGGACAATATACCATTGGTAGAGATGCTAATGGACAACCAAGCGGTGCTATTTTAAGTAAAGTAATTGGTAATCCAAACCCAACTGCCGTGTATTCATTTATCAATGAAGTAGAATACAAGAAATTCACTTTCCGTTTGCAATTAGATGCTATGCAAGGCTTTGATGTATTCAACTTTACACGTAGAGTAGGCGAACGTGATTTATACGGTGGCTTGGCAGGGTATGAACCAGAATTAAAAGGGCAAGTGCCAAAAGGTACAAGTGCTGCCTTGTTTAGTATTTTCGAAAATTATATCGAAAAAGGTTCTTTCGTAAAAGTAAGAGAAGTCTCTATTTCGTATATGGCTACTCCTAAAGCGTTGGGCTTGAAAAACATCCGTATTTTATTGGCTGGCCGTAACTTATTATCATTCGATAACTATAGTGGTTATGACCCAGAGGTAAATTCTGCTGGTCAGTCGAATGCTGTACGTGGTTTCGACTTTGTGGAGGTACCTATCCCACGCCAGTACTCTATTGGTTTAACAGCTAATTTTTAGGGAATCAATGAATTTTAAAATGTTTAATTAGGATAAAGTTTTAACAAATTGACCAACTCATTCTAAAAGTAGATTATTCATTTTTAATTAAGAATAGACGATGAAACTCAAGATAAAAATATTTACAACCAGCCTTTTAGTCGCTTCAAGTATGATGCTGACTAACTGTAGCTTGGATATTAAGAATCCGAACGGCCCAACCGACGCTCAGATTTTATCAACACGTGACGGCCTTATTACTTTAAGTGTGGGGTTACGACAGAATTATTCGACGACAGCATTGAGTGCCTTGGTTTTAACCCCTGGTACTACATCACGAGAAACCAAAGGAATTACCACTTTTACAAACATCATTGAAATAGAGGCAGGCGGAACTGCTTTGCCAACATTCAATGGTAACGTGTTGGGGGTATGGTCTAGAATGTTTCGTATCATGGGCATGGCCGATGATATTATTGCAAGTGCTCCTGGAGTTTTAGCAAGTGATGCTGCTCTTAAAAGTGGTATTGTAGCCCATGCTAATTTATTCAAAGCAATGGCATTGGGCGGTTTGGCTACTTCTTTTGAAAAACTGCCTTTACAAACAGATAAATTAGGACAAGCCATTTATGCTGACCGTACAGAGGCATTAAAATTAGCCGTAAAATTATTAGACGATGCCGTAACGATGGTATCGACGACAGCCCCTTCGGCTGAATTTAAGACTAAAGTTACAGGAGCAGACTTTGACCTTATTAATACCATTCAAGCTTATCGTGCAAGATACAACATGATGCTTGGCAACTTTGACGCAGCCATCGCAGCCGCTAATGCGGTGGACTTGTCAAAGAAGTCGTCATTTGTTTTTTCTTCACAAAGTCAGAATCCAATTTATACAGCTACGCAAATCAGCAAAGATTATGCTCCGCGTGATAACTTTGGTTTACCTACAGCTTTGGTAGATGCTGACGACAAGCGTTTAGCTTTCTATTTAGCTACGCCAGATGTAGTAGTAGGAGGGGAGAAGTTAAAAAGACTCGTAGGTTTTTTTGATGCTGTTGACCGTCCTATTCCAGTGTATTTGCCAGACGAAATGCGTTTAATCAGAGCAGAAGCCAATCTTAGAAAAGCTACTCCAGACCTTGTATCGGCTTTGGCTGATATCAATGCCGTAAGAACACAAGCTTCGGGTGATGCTTTTGGTGTAAATGCAGGATTATCAGCTTACGCTGGTGCAGTAACTAAAGATGCTTTATTAATAGAAGTATATAAACAACGTTGTGCCGAGTTGTTTATGACAGGATTGAGATTAGAAGACAGTCGTCGTTTTGGTAGACCTGCTCCACCAGCTAGTTTGATAGAACGTACACGTAATTTCTACCCATATCCTGACCAAGAAAGGTTGACGAACCCAAATACGCCAGCCGACCCAAGTATTTAATCATCATAAACTAAATATATGCCAGATAATGGGGCAAGCGAAAGCTTGCCCTTTATTGTTTTATATTGTGCCTTTTCGAGATACTATATGAACCTTTCGAAGAGCAAAGTCTAGCATCCTGTGTCTGAAAATCCAAATATATCAGCCTCCTAAAGTCCTTTAGTCCAAAATCCTCCAGTCCTAAAGTCCAAAAACACATCTACTCAACAGTAACAGACTTAGCCAAGTTTCTAGGTTGGTCAACATTACAGCCTCTTAATACCGCAATATGATACGATAATAGTTGCAATGGAATAGTAGCTACTAACGGAATCAAAGCCTCGTGCATGGCAGGAATTTCGATAGTATAATCTGCCATGGTTGGAATCAATTTATCTCCTTCGGTTACAATGGCAATTACTTTCCCTTTTCTGGCTTTTACTTCTTGAATGTTCGATACTACCTTTTCGTAAGAGCTATCTTTCGTAGCGATAAACACTACAGGCATCTCCTCATCAATCAATGCAATAGGACCATGTTTCATCTCAGCTGCAGGATAACCCTCTGCATGGATATAGGAGATTTCTTTAAGCTTCAATGCTCCTTCTAATGCTACAGGGAAGTTATAACCACGACCCAGATAAATAAAGTTACGCGAGTCCTTGAACTGTTCAGCAATTACTTTGATTTTCTCGTCTGTCTTCAGAACCGTTTCTATTTTAGATGGAATACGTTCTAATTCAAATAATAATCTTCTGAAAGTATCTTCGTGTAATGTGCCTTTTTTACGGGCAACGGCTATCGCCATCATCGCCAACACTGTTACTTGTGCCGTAAAGGCTTTGGTAGAAGCCACACCGATTTCAGGGCCAGCATGGGTATAAGCACCTGCATGGGTAGCTCTTGGAATAGATGAACCCACCACATTACAAACACCAATGATGGTTGCACCTTTAGATTTTGCCAGTTCAATTGCGGCTAGCGTATCGGCTGTTTCTCCTGACTGTGAAATTGCAATCACGAAATCTCCTTCTTTGATGATAGGGTTACGATAACGGAATTCAGAAGCATATTCTACTTCTACGTTAATGCGTGCCAATTCTTCAAAGATATATTCTGCTACTAAACCAGCGTGCCATGATGTACCACAAGCCACAATCACGATACGCTTTGTTTTAGCTAATTTTTCAACATAATCACGTAAACCGCCCAATACTAAAAGACCACTGTCAGCATTTACACGACCACGCATACAATCGGCTACTGAACGAGGTTGCTCATAAATTTCTTTGAGCATAAAGTGTTCGTAACCTCCTTTTTCAATGGCCTCAAGCTCTAATTCTACTGTTTGTATATAAGGTGACTGAAGGATATTATCAACGTTTTTCACTGTTAATTCTCCATCACGCACTACTGCTAATTCGTAGTCATTCAAATAAATTACTTCATTGGTATATTCTATAATCGGCGTGGCATCTGAAGCAAAAAAGAATTCGCTATCGCCCACACCAATTACTAATGGAGAGCCTTTGCGGGCAGCAATTAATTGAGAAGGATTAGTAGCATCCATAATAACGATAGCATAGGCACCTACTACCTCTTTCATCGCCAAACGAACGGCCTCTTCAAGCAAACAACCAGTATTTACTTGGATATCTTCAATAAAATGGATGAATACCTCTGAATCTGTATCAGAATAAAAAATATGCCCTTTCTTAATAAGGTTTTTCTTGATAGAAGAATAATTTTCTATGATACCATTGTGAATAATGGCTAAGTTCTTGGAAGCAGAGTAATGTGGATGAGCATTTACGTCATTCGGCTCGCCGTGGGTTGCCCAGCGCGTATGCCCTATACCAATGTTACTGTGAAGGTTTTCGTTTGTAAGGGCTTCTTCAAGGTCTTTTACCTTTCCTTTCTTTTTGTAAACATTTAGTCCATCGTTCAATAAAGCAATACCTGAACTATCGTATCCACGGTATTCTAAACGTTTTAATCCCTTGATAATTAAAGGATAGGCTTCACGATGCCCAATATAAGCCACAATGCCACACATATATTTATAGTTTAATTGGTTATCACTATTGCTTCTATATAGATGATTGTAAGAGGTAATCAGCCAGAAGAAGAAATAGTCAGTAATATATTGCCACAAAAATAGAGCGGAGAATCCATATTATGGTTCTCCGCTCCAGAATAATTTCAAGAAATTACAGATTATTTTGTAACGTAAGTATAATAAACTTTCAGCTTGATATTATTACGGTCAAAAATTGCACGTGTAACATCAGGGTTAAGTACACTTTTACCTAAGACAGGCCCTCTTGCTCCAGTAGTAGAATTAGTTGCAAATAGCGTAGGAGCAATCATCCAACCAATATTCTTTTTTCTACCCGCTAAAATGTTTTGTAAAGAACTCGTTACATTAAAGGAATACTCATTTGTCCTGCTTGCGTAAGATGCTGTTGTACCTTCACCCAATACAAAAGAAAAACTTCCATCGCCTGTCGTTGTCGTTCTCAGAGGCCTATTGGCAGGTGTTGTTTCTACCAGTATTAAATCACTTGGGTAAGTATATCCTGCGGGGTTACCTTTAGGTTCAAGGATTAATTGAGCTTTGTTGATAGCGATGTCTTTATTTTCTTTTAGCTTTAATAAGCTTGGGAAGGTTACTTTTATCGCAACACCTGTACCAGACTGTAAATAAGCTTCATTATTAGTCTGACTAGCCGGTAAAATATCTGTTGCCTTAGTTAGCTTACTTATTGTTGTACCAGTACGAGTAGGCGTTATTTTATTGAATCTTGCATTAAAGCTCGTTCCGTCTGCATTTGTGATAGCCACATAAAAATTATTAGATTTTGTCGTATCAACAGTCACTGTACTATCCGAAGTATTAGCAGAGTTTCTTACAGTATAAGTATATTTATAGTGATAATAAAGTTGCATTTGAACTCCTCCTGACGCAAACCCCAGAATTGCTGCATTATTATTACTTTCAGAAACCAGTGCTAGACCTCTCACAATTTCTTTGAATCCAGTACCTACTAATGCTTCAGTTTTAGCGATGTCTCTTTGGCTTTCTAAAAACTTCACAAAAGATGGCTCGGTAATTGGTATCCTGATTGAGTCAAATTTGCCAGTAGTACCAGAAATCACTCTTTTATCTCTGATAGGGCGAATTTTTACATTATTTAATTGACCAATCGGAGTAGGATTCAACGCTGGACCAGTACTGTTATTATAATAAACAGTAGTAGGGTCGAGGGTGGCAGTAGATGCCAATTGATATACTTTGAAACTTTGATTTTGAAGCGTATCTCCTTGAACAAAACTATACGGTAAAATCAAGCGAATAGAGTCATTTTTAGAAGGGTACGTTATCCATTTTACATTACTTCTGCCAGCAGTATCTACGTTAGAACGAATAGTATCTGCTGTTAAGTTTGATATTTGGAAATAGGCTGTAGCTTGTACAGCACCCAAAGTAGGATCAATTAAACGACCCACCAAAAGATTACTGGTACTATAGCTAGCGATAGAATCTAATAATACTGTAGAAGCATCAACTGTTAGGGTATCAGTATATAGTAAGCCAATGTCTTCAACAAAAACATCTGAACCTACCCCTTTAGGGTCTTCGCAGGCAGATAAAATTGCTAAAAAAGAAAAGAAAACACCAAAAATGAATGCTTTACGCACTTGCCAACTCCGTGTAAATATTGTAGTAACTGTCAATACTCTCTTCTGGAACGTATTCCAATTTTTTTGCGGGTAATTCATTAAAAATAGTGTTAAATTTCTCAGATACTTCTTCTTCCATCGTAATCACGACGTCGGCATATTCTACGCCAATCTTAACAAAACCTTGATAATCTGCTGATTCTAAACTTCCCAGCATATCATCTTCAACATTCAACATTTTTACTTTGTCATATAGTCCTTCAAAAGCAAATTTATGAGCAAAGTCGTTGTTGAAAACAGAAAATACCGTTTTAGAATCTTTAAACATAGGGTCGTTTCTGTAAGTAGTCTTTAAATACAAAGGTATTAAAGCCGTCATCCAGTCGTTACAATGTACTATATCAGGAGACCATCCCAATTTTTTTACAGTTTCAAGCGCGCCTTTACAGAAAAATATTGCACGCTCATCGTTATCTGCATAAAATCTGTCTTCTTTGTCAGTAAAAACGTACTTTCTTTGAAAATAGTCTTCGTTATCGATAAAATATACCTGTAATTTTGCCGATGGCAAAGAGGCTACTTTAATTGTTACGGGCTTATCGTCGTCACCAACTGGTACCGTAAACCCAGATAACCTTACTACTTCATGAAGTCGGTTTTTACGTTCATTAATTAACCCGAAACGAGGTACTAAGATTCTTATTTCAAACCCTTTTTCCTGCATAGCAGCAGGGAGTTTTCTAACAAAATTAGCTACTTGAGTCGTAGAGAGAAAAGGGTCAACTTCACTGGCAACGTAAAGGATACGCAATTTAGACATTGTTGTCGTTGTTAGGAGCTTTGATGTTGTTAAAAAGTGTTAAAGGGGCATAGTAGTTGACGTAGTTGATGATTTTATTGAATGAAATCTTTCGATTTCACCAAAGCAATAAATACTTATTTGCCAGAATCTAAACAACAAACATTCTTGACTGAATTACCTAAAAACTACTAAAACAAAAAGTCAAAGCAAGAAGGATTCACATAAAAATTATGCAAAAATATAAAAAAAATACGGAAATTCCACAAAAAATTGAACGTGAATGTGTTTAGAATGAATAACAACACGCATAAAGCTGTATCAATGACACAATTTTTTGTTCATTTAAACCCGAAAAATTAAAGAATAAAATATTATGCAAGTATTTTTTGAGATTAAGACTTTACAAGCATATTTACAAAATCAGCGTAAGTCAGGAAAAACAATCGGCTTTGTTCCTACCATGGGAGCACTCCATCAAGGGCACTTGTCGCTGATTGAAACTGCTAAAAATCAAAATGATGTAGTAGTATGTAGTATTTTCGTCAACCCTACTCAATTTAACAATCCGCACGATTTAGCGGTATATCCTCGTACCTTGGAAGCTGATTGTAAAATGCTTGAAGAGGTAGCTTGTGATATAGTTTTTGCTCCGAGCGCATCCGAAATGTACCTGAGCTTGCCCACCTTAAAATTTGATTTTGGTACACTTGAAAATGTCATGGAAGGGAAATTTCGTCCTGGGCATTTTAATGGTGTTGGTATCGTAGTTTCAAAATTATTTAACATCGTACAGCCTAATAAAGCATATTTTGGGCAAAAAGATTTACAGCAATGTGCCGTAATCAATTGTTTAGTAAAAGATTTGAGCTTTTCACTTGACTTGGCGATTTGCCCTACTCAAAGAGAAACAGATGGACTGGCGATGTCGTCGAGGAATCGGAATTTAAGCGAAGACCAACGTGTGATAGCTCCAGAGATTTATAAATCTTTATCGGCTGCAGCGGAATTACTAAAGACTAAATCATCTACAGAAGTCAAGCAGTTCGTTACAGATTATTTTGAGGTAATTGAAGATATCGAATTAGAATATTTTGAGATTTCAGACTTTGAAACCTTATTGCCTATTGAGGAACTTTTGGAAGGAAAAACGGCTTTGTGTATTGCGGCTTTCTTGGGCAAAACCAGATTGATTGATAACATAATTATTTGAAATAGTCAATCATTAGGAAGCTGTAAAAATAATCTATCTTTGTATCATAATTTTCAAAGAGTAGATTAGCACTGTTTGATATTCACGTTTATTAAAAAATTATTATGTTTCTTCATGTAATGAAATCAAAGCTCCACAGAGTAAAAATTACTCAAGCGGAGTTGAATTATGTCGGAAGTGTCACGATTGACGAGGACCTGATGGATGCCGCCAATTTGATTGAAAATGAAAAAGTACAAATTGTAAATAATAACAATGGCGAGCGTTTTGAAACGTATGTAATTAAAGGAGAACGTGGCTCGGGTACTGTTTGTTTGAACGGAGCCGCAGCCAGAAGAGCCCAAGTTGGCGATATTGTTATTATTATTGCTTATGCAATCATGACAGATGAGGAGGCTCGTGTACATAAACCTAGTTTAGTGTTTCCTGATGATAACAACAGATTGGTAAATTAGTGTGTTGCTGTCTTTCTTGTTCAAATTGAGTATTGGTAAAATTACCTATTCATTATTTACCAATACTCAATTCCTATTTGTTGACTTCTCTTATGAAAAAAATACTTCAATATACCATTTCGCTAGTTTTGGCGGGAGGTTTGCTTTGGTTTGTATTTAAAGACATTAGTTTGTCTGAAATGCTTGACGAGTTCAAGAAAGCAGATTATAAATGGTTGATGCTTTCTGGAATTTTGGCAATCATTGCCCACGTCAGCAGAGCCCTCCGCTGGAAAATGCTAATGAAACCCCTTGGATACCGACCATCCACTTTTAATACAACCCTTGCTGTTTTTATTGGTTATTTTGCTAATTATGTCATTCCCAGAATGGGAGAGGTGTCACGATGTGGAAGTTTGAAAAAAACCGATGATATCCCTTTTGAAAAATCATTTGGAACAGTATTGACGGAAAGAATTTTTGACGTAGTATCCTTGTTGATAGTATTATCTTTAAACTTGATTTTAGAGTTTGATAAGCTACAGCATTTTTTTATGGAGCAGTTCGCTTCAAAAATATATCTGATA
The DNA here is from genome assembly GCF_059423785.1 of Arcicella sp. GW458-12-2-14-TSB2. NCBI lineage: Bacteria > Pseudomonadati > Bacteroidota > Cytophagia > Cytophagales > Flectobacillaceae > Arcicella > Arcicella sp. GW458-12-2-14-TSB2. The sequence continues at coordinate 11,216 of NZ_JBWKYN010000123.1, forward strand.
GTTGGGCTGTTGGCGTTTTTAGCCGTAGCAGGCATTATAGGAATCTATTTGTTTAGAAAATACCAGCAAAGGTTATCAGATGTACCAGTACTGGGTAAAATAGTAGGCTTTTTGAATGGTTTATTAGACGGCTTGATGAGCATCAAAAAAATCGAAAAGCCGTTTCTATTTATCTTTTTATCAGCCAATATTTGGGTAATGTACTGGCTTTCGGCGTATGTGCTTTTCTTTGCCATTCCCGAAACCACCCATTTAAGTTTATTAGCTGGGCTGACTGTACTAACGATGGGTTCATTTGGAATGGCAGCGCCAACCCAAGGAGGCATTGGTCCTTTTCATTTTTTGGTAGGAAACGCCTTAGTGCTTTACGGCTTGCCACAGAAAGACGGTATTATTTTAGCTACTTTTATACATGGTTCGCAAATGGTTACGTTGTTAGCTCTAGGGGCACTAAGTTTCTTGATTACCTTATTTATTAAACCGAAAACTAATGACACAAGACAAAGTAGTAACCCTTAATGAAGCAATAGAACGAGCGGAAAATTGGCAAAGTGAAGGCAAAAAAATAGTTTTTACCAATGGCTGTTTTGACATCGTGCATTTAGGGCATATTGATTATTTAGAAAAGGCTAGAAACCTTGGCGATAAGCTTATTTTAGGATTGAATACTGATGCATCTGTAAAGCGTTTGAAAGGCGAAAGTCGTCCTGTGGTGAATGAATATGCTCGGTCAAGAATGATGGCAGCATTTGAATTTATTGATGCTGTGGTACTTTTTGATGAGCCTACTCCCAAAGAATTAATCGAAAAAGTGAAACCGGATATTTTAGTAAAAGGGGATGATTATACCATTGAAACTATTGTAGGGGCAGATTTTGTTATAGAGAAAGGAGGGGAAGTGAAAACCATACCTTTGGTAAAAGGTTATTCTACGACTTCATTAATAGAAAAAATTAAACAAATTTAATAGCGAAGAAGTGAACGGTGCGCCGTCGCGGTAGGAAATAGTGATTGGGAAACGGTTCGTCTTTTCATTTGTTTACTATGAATAAAAACATCGCTTAAGTTGTTAGTTTATCATAAAATAAACGATACTATTATATGAATTAATTACGATTTATTAATTTTCATAACTCATCAATCACAATTCATAACTTTTAATTATGATAGGCATATATTTAATTACCTTAGTTTTTGCAGGAATTGGAATGTTCTTGCAATGGAGATTAAAAAGTAAATTTCAACAGTATTCAGAAATTGGTTTGGCAAATGGATTGTCTGGACAAGAGATTGCAGATAAGATGTTGCGTGATAATGGCATTTACGATGTAAGAATTATTTCTGTAGAAGGACAATTAACCGACCATTATAACCCAGCTGACAAAACCGTTAATTTAAGTCCTGATGTATATTATGGCAGGAGTGCTTCTGCGGCAGCAGTAGCAGCCCACGAATGTGGGCACGCTGTTCAGCACGCCAAAGCATATTCTATGTTACAGTTTCGTAGTGCAATGGTGCCAGTATTGAGCATTGCAAGCAACTTCATGCCCATGGCATTGATGATTGGGGTAATGCTTTTGTATTCTACTGGTAATAAATTAGTATTGACTATCGGTGTAGCGATGTTCGCAATAGCTACTTTATTCAGTTTTATTACGTTACCTGTAGAGTTTGATGCTTCAAGGAGAGCATTGGCTTGGATGAGCCAACGCAATGTGGTAACACAACGCGAATACGGAATGGCAAAAGATGCTCTTTGGTGGGCAGCAATGACTTATGTAGCGGCTGCTTTAGGTATGTTAGCACAGCTATTATATTACGTGTCTTTACTGTCTGGTAGAAGGAGCGACGATTAACTAGATGGGTATCAGTTTATTGACTATAAACATTAGTCATCCTGAATCTTTCTTTGAAATAATGAGTTTTAGAGATTTTGTATGTATTATAATCTAGTCCTTACTTTTCTTGTCTTGAAACAAGAAAAGTAACAAAAGAAATTCAAGAATTCCTAAACTCGCTATCGCTCAAACAGTAGGAATTCGTTGTTTATCAATCATAAAAAAGCGATCGAAATTAGTTTTTCGATCGCTTTTTTATGATTGATAAAATTCAGGATAATTTATATTTCTATGATAACTTACTAAAGTTTACTTAGCAAGTTTACTATTTTTATAACCATACATAAAATAGATAACCAAACCGATAGCAAGCCAGATTAAGAAGATTGTCCAGTTTGTAATGCCTAGCTCAGTCATTAAATAAAGGTTTGTCAGAATCCCTAAAACTGGTAAAATCGAGAATTTGTGCATATACGCAAGTACTGCTAAACCAGCCCACACTAACCAAAAGACAATTAAAAGTGGTTTGGTTTCAAGTTCTGAAAAGAAAATATTGTTATTAATAGAAAAAGCTAATGCAATAATTAATAGAGGACCAACGATAAACTGCCCATTCAAATAAGGGATTTTGAATTTAGCATCTTTAGATAAACCTTGATAATCTAAGTATAGCACGCCTCCACAAACCAAAATAAAGGCAAAGAATGTTCCTACACTGGTTAAGTCAACAAAAAAGCCCATATCCAAAAACAAAGAAGGAACTGCTACTACAAAGCCAGTAACGATGGTGGCAAAACTTGGCGTTTTGAATTTAGGGTGAATTTTTGAAAAACGTTTCCAAAGTAAACCATCACGACTCATAGCCATCCAGATTCTAGGTTGCCCCATCTGATAAACCAATAAAGCACTAGTAATGGCTACTACGGCTGAAACGGAAATGATACCCGCCATAAAATCGAAATTGATTTTTTGGAAAACATATGCCAACGGGTCATCAACTTTTAGTTCAGTATAATTCACCATGCCCGTCAAAACTAGGGTAATACAAACGTATAATATAGCACATATTACCAGACAGTAAATCATCGCTCTTGGTAAATCTCGTTGTGGATTTTTACATTCCTCCGCTGTGGTAGAGATTGAATCAAAGCCAATAAAAGCAAAGAATACTGAGGCTACACCACCCAACACCCCCTGCACTCCATTAGGAGCAAATGGTGACCAGTTTTCGGGTTTAACATAAAACGCTCCTACGGAAATTACGAGTAGGATGACAACTAATTTTAATACAACCAAAAAATTACTAGCAGTTCTTGATTCTTTCATTCCCACATATACTAAGGATGTTACAAGCATCGTAATCACGCCTGCTGGTAGGTCTATTAACAGCTTGATATTCCCTAAAACAGGTGCATGTTCATAAGCTTTTGCAGCGAATAAGTCGCTATCAGTTTGTTTAGCAGTAACATCTAGGCTAGCTAAAAATGCCTTATGAGCGGTGCCATAATCTATCGTCAGGTAATCTGGAAAGTTTATGCCAAAACCATGTAGCATACCTACGAAGTATTCAGACCATGAGATGGCTACCACCATATTAGATACGGCATATTCCAGAATCAATGCCCAACCGATAATCCATGCGAAAATTTCGCCAAATGAAACATAGGCATACGTATAGGCACTCCCAGAAACGGGGACCATTGAAGCGAATTGTGCGTAGCAGAGTGCTGTGAAAATACAAGCAATAGAAACGAAGACGAAAAGTAATGAAACTGCTGGGCCGCCCTCAAAGCTTGCTCTGCCAATTGTACTAAAAATACCAGCCCCGATGATGGCTGCAATACCGAATGAAGTAAGGTCTCTGACTCCAAGAATCTTCACTAATCCCCCCCCGTGCGAGTCTTCGCTTTGTTGTAAAACGTTATTAATAGATTTGCGTCTGAAAATAGAATTGTCTGACATTTAGTTTGAAGTTAAGTATTTGCCATTGAAAATATTCTTAAATCTAAACAAGTAAATTGATAATGCCATAAATAATTAAGATAGATTCGTATTTCAAAAAATCAAATTATCTTTGCATTTAGATCATTGTAGTATTTCAAGGTTATTTGAAATATAATCAATTCTCATGAACCCAGTCTGTTATAAGCTTGAAGAAATAAGTGAAATTCCAATAATAAAAATGAAGCACTTTGCTCTAAAATAGCTAAAATTCCTTTATGAATCAAATCGCAGTAGTCATTTTAAATTATAATGGTCAAAAACATTTAGCTGATTTTTTACCCTCTGTTATACAATTCTCATCTTGTGCTACAATATATATTGCAGACAATGCTTCTACCGATAATTCGCTAGCATTATTAAAAACTGAATTTCCAACAGTTAATATTATTGAGCTTACCGAAAATCATGGCTTTGCACAGGGCTATAACGAAGCACTGGCATTGGTGGAAGCGGAGTATTATGTATTACTGAATTCAGATGTCGAGGTGACTCCCCATTGGATTGAACCGATTATTGAACTGATGAGTAATGATAGGACTATTGCGGCTTGTCAACCTAAAATAAAGGCTTATGACCAAAAAAGTCATTTTGAATATGCAGGAGCCGCAGGAGGATTTATTGACCATCTGGGCTATCCCTTTTGCCGAGGAAGAATTTTTCAGGAAATAGAAGAAGACTTGGGGCAATATAACGATACCAAAGAAGTATTTTGGGCTACGGGTGCGTGTATGTTCGTAAGAGCAGATGTGTTTCACCAAGTAGGGGGCTTTGATGGAGACTTCTTTGCACACATGGAAGAAATCGACCTTTGTTGGCGAATACACCATGCGGGGTATAAAGTATATACTTGCGGTACGTCTGAAGTATTTCATGTAGGCGGAGGCACTTTACACAAATCTAATCCTTACAAAACTTTTCTGAATTTTAGAAACGGTTTGGCAATGCTGTATAAAAACCACCCAGAAGAGGGCTTTGCCTTGGCTATTTTAACCAGATTAGTACTAGATGGAGTGGCTGGAATAAAGTTTTTGTTTTTTGATACGTGGCAAGACTGCTGGGCTGTAGCAAGGGCACATTTTGATTTCTATGCACATTACTATAGTTGGTACAAGAAACGTCAACAGCTTCAACGGAAAAAAAATATCAGCACCGTATATCGTAGAAATATAGTTTGGCAACATTTTATTAACGATATAAAAACTTATCCAGAAATACCCCAGTAGATATTACAATTCCCAAACAGAAGGATTGTTGTATTGACGATGATAACGACGAATGTTCATCCAGAAGGCAAGTACTAAATAAAGAATCACTGGCGAGCCAACAGTAATAAAAGATACGTATACAAAATACAAACGAATGCTACTGGTAGAGATACCTAATTTCTCACCAATTTTTGTACAAACTCCAAAAACGTGGTGTTCTACAGAGTATTTTAATTTTAATGTATTTGGCATGGCTTTAGGTCAAAAAACTGAGTTCTAATTAATTATGTTAGAAAAACTAAAATAAAGTTACGTTGTTTAAATGGTTTATCAAAAAAAAATAGCGTTGTATAAAACGTATTTTTAGGACTTATATTATTTTAATAATTATTTGTATTGAAATGATATAATTTATTATAAATATAGTTATATTAAGTTTTTTATTTTTTAAAAAATATTTATTTAAAAATAGGAATACACAAAATTATACTTACATTTGGGTATTAATAGTAACAAGAGTGGCAAGTTTTTAGTACAAAGTAATTAGTTTTCAAGAGTCCGTTGGTTCCCTTAGATTCAATTCTCCTTGATTATCACATGCTTCGAATATCAATCTTAACTTTTATGGCTATTAATTATCAAAAGGCAGTTATGATGCTTTTAGATAACTATTTGTATCATTATCAAACATTCTTTTTTACGTCATGCAAACAGGAACAGTTAAATTTTTTAATGAAAGCAAAGGCTTCGGCTTTATAGTTGACAGTGAAAGTGGACAAGAAATATTTGTTCACGTAACGGCATTAGGTGGAATTCATTTACGCCAAGATGACAAAGTTTCATTCGATATCGTAGAAGGTAAAAGAGGTCTTAACGCTGCCAATGTTAAGAAATTGTAGTTAGTGTAAGTGCTGTTTTAGTGGATTCAATACGAAAGAATCGTAAAATAAAGTTCAGTACAGTATTATTGTGAATAATTTAAAGTTTTGGTTTCATTACAAATGTAGCAGAACTTATTGTAGACC
>NZ_JBWKYN010000124.1:0-17268 GCF_059423785.1 Arcicella sp. GW458-12-2-14-TSB2
ATCCTCTACAGAACGAAACTTATTCGCTACTAAACTAATGGTTCTGAAATCTTTAATAAAAATAGCTTCATTAAAGTCAATCGGAGTCATTAATTGTTCTTTATTATATCTTTTTAATTTAATGGCATTAACAATTGGTCTTATCTTTTTATAAGATACGGAATTATGGTTTTTTTGCATCAAAGTTTGAAACAACAAAATTCGATTAGCACCAACTTTATATTCCTTAGGTAATCTACTTACCAAATGCAAAAAATCTATTGTATCTGAAACGATGGTGGAGTTTCTAGAAGTAAATAAAGTTTGCTTGATTAAATAGGTTTTAATGAAGTTATCAATCTTATTAATATCATGTTGTGCATTGGGGTTAGTAGCTATAATCAGCAAAAGTAAAGCTCCAAATGAGGGTGTTCCTTGCAAACTAAGTTTATCAATAATATCAATTACCATATTTTTATAGGCAATAGTATTTCCTCGAGGGATGCTAATAATCTCATTATCATCTGCCTCTTCAAAGTCATATTCCCATTGCCAGAAATAATTATGTGTTGATTGAAAATATTCGTACAGTGTCATAGGTTATAAAAACTCAATCTGAATGAACTTATTGAAAGTGGTTGGAAATCATACTTATTTATTAAATAATAGTCATTTTGAGTGTAATAAATAATATAATTTTGAGAAGTAGGGTTAATTGTTTTGGCTATAATATTGATTAAAATAGGGAATTCAAAAGCGTATCCTATCGGTAAAAAGAAGTTGTTAATCTTCCAAAAAATATCTCCTTGAATAGGTAAGTTCGGTTCTCCTACAATAAAAATAGACTCATCGTTTATAATTACCCATTCTAATTTTTGAAAACGGATTGCTGGAGCATGTTGTATATATGCTTCTAAAATATGCTTCTTTACAAGCATTCCTACGACAGGCTTTTCACTGTCTGATTCAACAAGCTTGATTTCAACTTTTTCGTTTATACCGAAATAGTTGAAATTATAATTAGGAAGTTCAATTGATAAACCTCTTTCTATTGGAGTCCATAGTAAAGTTGGAATAGTGCGCTCAGGTAATAGACTTCCTTGTTTGAATAATTTGTTTTCTTGGGCATAATAAATCGTTTTGAAAGGAATAGTTTTTACTTCCAAGCTATCAATTTGTTCATAGGATAAATTTTTCACCCAATACAGATTGTCTTCTGTTCCAATTTTCAGGTTATCCCAGTGCCTGATTTTACCTAAAAAATCAATATGTTGCTCGTCAATGGCCAAAAAATAATTTATAACGTCTGAAGTATTTTGTGCCATAACGATTCTATTTTTTCTTGAATATGTTGTTTATGCTCTTGATTTTTAATCCAGCCACTTCTATTTTGAACATAGCGTAATTTATCTTTAATTACATTTTTTTCTTCAAATGACAAACCACCGTTTTCCCATTTTTCAGCCAACATTATTATTTCTTTGATTAATTCTTCACTGTTAGGTACTTTATTGAATAAAGCTTGTTGATGACTTTGTGGCGTGACTTCCTTACCGATAATACCATCAATTATTCCTGCCAAAATTTCAATTTGCTCTTCTGTATCCCAGATATACTTTATTACCCAAAAGTCAGAAATGATAGCTTCTGTTCTTCCACAAATTAGGGCACTTGCAACCAGTAAATTCTGAATTTTAACAGCACGTCTATCTGATATTTTAATTCCAGTATTTCTTAAGTTATGAAGCAGGTCAACATATTGTTTTCTAATAGGGGATAAATCAACAGTTTTACTTAATTGCTGAAGTTCTATAATTTCACTTGGGCTAATAGTTGGCATAGCAGTGTTATCATCTCTTTGTAATTTCCATCCTTCTATTAAAACGCTTTCTAATAAATCGGGATTTACATAATCGCATTTTACTCGAATCAAGAAACGGTCTAGTAAAGCATTAAGTGTTTCATCTTCAGGCAACACATTACTTGCACCTACAAACATCAAAGCTGGAAGTTTACGAGTTTCTTTGCCTCTGCGAAAGATACGTTCATTCAATGCCATTAATAAACTATTCAAAATAGCACTATTGGCATTGAATATTTCATCTAAAAAAACCATTGATGCTTCGGGCATCATGCCTTCAGTATTTGTAATTAATTCGCCTTCTTTTAATTTTCGAATGTCAAAAGGCCCAAATATTTCGTTCGGTTCGGTAAAGCGTGTAAGTAAATATTCAAAATTATTCCCATTTTCAATGCCTTTCGATAGCATTCGGATAATAGCACTTTTAGCTGTCCCCGGAGGACCGAGCAAAAAAGCATTTTCTCTTGCAATAAGGCTTATACCCAGCAAATCAACAATTTCGTCTTTACCGATAAAAGAAGCTTTAATATAGGATAGTACCTGATTTAACTTGTCAATAGAGTTCATAAAACGTCATTATGGCCTGTAGCCGATATTTTTAATATTTTAATAATTTTTCCAAAAAAAATCACGATAATTTCCTAATGAAGCCCCTACAATATCCGCAAAGGCTGTGGTTTCTTCCAATGGCTTTCTTCGGTATTCAATAATTCGATTAGCATACAATTGTCGTAGACAAGGGTCTGAAGTTTCAATTGAGAAGTCAAGGTTTTCAACCGATAGGGGATACGATACTCCAGAATAATGCCAAGTATAAAGGTGTTTTTCCAAAATAGGAATGAGTTCGTCTTCTGGATTTAGTATGTCCAATTGAGTAATAATATCTGGCAGAAAACGTAACGTTAAATCTACAGAGAGTACTCCTGCACTTGTTTTTGGAAGTGCAAATTCAGGTAATAAAGATAATAAGTCCGACTGTGTATTTTTTCTATATAACAGTAATTGAGATGCAACATAAACAGTTTTTGCTGCCCAAAGTCCAGCGGAGGAGTCAAACGGTGGAGATTGATACGGGTATTCTAAAGATTCTTGTTGATAAACCTGATTTAAATATGCTATAGCTTGATGTTGTTCAGGCTCTGAAACTTGAAGGATGTCATTATAGAGAATTACTTCTTCTTGCTCTCTGATAGCTCTTAACATCATCAAAAAGTAATTATCCATTATGATGCTTTTAAGTGTATTGTATAAGCAAGATAAATAAAAAAGATAATTTATACTATAGATGAGTTAGAATCGATTGATTATTTGCAAAAAATATGAAGCTTTTTGAAACTCTCATAAAACCAAAAAAGCACCCATTTCTGAGTGCTTTTGCGGTCTGGACGGGACTCGAACCCGCGACCCCATGCGTGACAGGCATGTATTCTAACCAACTGAACTACCAAACCTTTTTACAATTTTAACAGCTTGTTAACTTTTTGTTACCCCGTTGTTTTATTGTGATGCAAAATTAGTCGTTTTATTTTAGAATACAATACCTTTGTCAAAAAAAAATCAAAAAAAATAATGAGAAAACCTTTTGAAAACGAGTTTCCTGATGGTAAGTATTTTTCTTTTTATATAGAAAAGGTTGAAAGTCAAAATGTTATTGAAGTACTTACAGTGCAGAAAGATGTCGTAAAAAATTTATATAAAAATTTGTCTGAAGAGCAAAAAATGTATCGATATGCCGTTGGAAAGTGGACTCCACAACAAATTTTGGGACATCTTACCGATACAGAACGCATTTTTGGCTACCGAGCTTTAGCAATTGCTAGGGGTGAAAAACAATCTTTACCCAGTTTTGATGAAAATGAATACATGGATGCCTCTGATTTTAATGAACAACCTTTTGAATCTTTGTTAGAACAGTATCGTTTAGTAAGAGAAAGCTCTATCGCCCTGTTTTCATCATTCTCTGAAGAAGTAGCGTCTAGGATTGGAATAGCGAATGGAAATGCAGTTTCGGCAAGGGCTCTGGTTTGGATGATTGCTGGACATGAACGCCACCATTTGAATATATTAAAAGAGCGTTATAATATTGCGTAGATTTTCAAGGAATATACAACAGTAGAATACATTTAAGATGAAGTTTTATAAATATCAAGGTACTGGTAATGATTTTGTAGTGGTAGATGACCGTTCACAAACTTTTCCTATTTCACAAGAATTGATTGCCCATTTATGTCATCGTCGTTTTGGGATTGGTGCAGATGGTTTAATGCTCTTGCAAGAAGCAGAGGGCTATGATTTCAGGATGGTTTATTTCAATGCGGATGGTACAGAGGGCTCAATGTGTGGTAATGGTGGTAGATGCTTAGTGCGTTTTGCCCATGATTTAGGTATTATTGGCGACTCTACCGTATTCATTGCCGTTGATGGCGAACATGAGGCTAAAGTGACTAAAGAGGTGATTTCATTGAAAATGATTGATGTAAATCAAATTGATGAAACACCTGAATATGATTTTATGAATACTGGCTCGCCACATTATGTAACGTATGTGAGTGACTTGGCTAACTATGATGTATTTAATACTGGCAAGACTATACGTTATGGTGAACCTTTTGTAAGCAAGGGGGGAACGAATGTGAATTTTGTAGAGGTAACTGGCGAAAACGCTTTATCTGTACGTACGTATGAACGTGGTGTTGAAGATGAAACTTATGCTTGTGGAACAGGAGTGACGGCTTGTGCTTTATCTGCCAATATTCGTTTGGGTTTTGAAAATTTTGTAGATATAAAAGTGATGGGCGGACAGCTAAGAATTGAGTTCGAGCGAACTGAAAACGGCTACCAAAACATTTTCTTAATTGGCCCAGCCATCAGAGCTTTTGAAGGGAAAGTTGATTTGACCGTTTAAACTACGGATTGATAATAACAGGCTCGTCTGTTTGGGCTAGTGGATTTCTAGCTTTCTTTCTGTTAATAAATAAGTAGTTAAAACTTTTGGTGTATAGCAAACTAGCTCCACCCGACGTAAAAGTCTGATAGGTATTCAATGCACCTAAGATAGATGTTTGAATATTTCTGTTATATGTTTTAAATCTCAGGCTTCCGTCTTTCGTAATAAACCATTCCAATGCCCAGTCGCCAATAAGTGATTGGGCATTGGTTTGATTGGTGGCCGTAGTAAATCCTCCGCTTCGTGTAATCCTAAAACGGTCGTTGAAATTATAGGAAAGCCTAAGTTGTAAATTATTGATTAAATCTTGGTTCAATCCATTACCATTGAGCGATAGGTCAACATTTAGGTTTTGGTCAATCTTAGAGAATACATTACTCAACTGATTGGATAATAGCTCCGTTAAATTACTCACTAAGTTAGCCGCTGCAAAGGCACTAGCATTCGTCTGCGAAACCATTTGTCCTAACAACAACACATTACTTACCTGTCTGTTTAATTCTTGCTCATCCGTTTTCATCCTGTTTTCAAAAGCGGTAACAGCCGAATTAAAATCAGGGTTTTGAGGATAATCGTGCATTCTCAAATTAAACGAAATGGTTGGTTGTAACAACCTATCTTTTAAGTTAATCGTAATATCTACAGGATAGCGTCGAGTATAATCTGCTTTGCTACGCAATTCTTTCCCTCTACCCGTTGAATCTATTATTGAACCCAAATAGCTTAAATTTTGAGTATAAGCGGCACGAATATCAACAATGGCTTCGTATGGATTACCCGACCATGAGATTTTACTTCCTCGTTGAATATTAAACTTTTTATTGATAATGTTCTGAAACGTAAAGGTATAATCTCCACGCTCTATGTTATAATCACCCGTCATATCAAAGCCTCCTCTGGTATCCACTTTCAGGTTAATAATACCCGACCCATTCGCACGCATAATATCACCAGTTTGTTTGTCGAACTGTACTTCGCCATAGGCATCAGGCGTAATTTCAAAGTTGAAATCCATTTTAATACCACTAGTTGAGGTATTATTAAGGGCTAAGTTTTTATTAAGAGAATCTTTGACTACCCTCGCACTCATAAATTCAATCTCTTCTTGGTTCCCAGCATCTTGAGCTTTATCAAGCGGAATATACAATTTTGTTCCTCGGTCACTTCTTAAGTCGGCTGAGATAGTTAAGTTATCAAACGTGCCTCCTAAATTTAGTTTTCCTGTTGCGTAGGCGGTGCCATAATAGGTATCGTTATCTCTTCTGGTGGTATTCAAAATTTTGAAACGATTCATCGTCGTACTTAACTGAACATTAAATGTCTTGTCACCATCAAAGAAAACACTGCCTTTCAATGTCCCTTTATTGCCTTCGTCGTCCGTAAGGCGAAGACTTTTAGCCCTTACCTCGTCGGGCTCAAACGTGATTTTATCTTCAAAGTTCAGTGTCGATTTAAGGTAGTCAAAGAACAGCGTTCCTCTTTTAATATCAATTGCTCCTTCCAAAATTGGGTGCGAAGGTTTTCCAGAAACATTGATTGTACCTATGGCTACGCCACCAATTTTAGAGAAAAGTCCTTTCGTAAAAGGCTCTAAAATTTGCAGATTTGTTTGGTTCAAGGTCGCTAATAAGTCTAGCGAGTTTTCGGCTTGCTTAGGGTCATAAATACCTCTGATAGTCAACACTTGGTTCTGCAAACGTTCCAATGAATAGTTGATGTCAACCAATTGGCGTTCGTTATCAAAAATGCCATCACCCGTTACATTTCCAATCAAGAAATTATCAACATATAAATCTTTAATGCTCAGACGACTGTCAACGTTTATATTTTTATAAATATTTTTTAAATCAACCTCACCATTCACTAATCCTTTCATATTCAATGAAATGATAGGTGCTAGGGTTTCTAACTGAAAATTTTTGGCTTTGAACGTCAGGTTCTTGAGCGAATCTTCCGAAAGCGTACCATTTAAGGCTATCAGTTGGTCTAAATTGCTCAAGTATAAGTCTTTCGCTGTGATTTCGTTGCCAATAATTGTCAGCGAGTTGTCTGGACTAATTTTCCAGTCTTGATCTAATAAATGGAACTTAGAACGCTTGAATTGCAAGGCCAAACCGTCTTGAATAAACTGTAAAGTACCGTTCAAGTTTACTTGGTTGGTTGTTCCTTCTTGTTTAAGACCAGTCGTAAATCCAATTCTATCTACTGCCCAAGATGCTTCAGCTTCAAGGTTCACAGTAGGGGCTAATACGCCAAGTTTTTGTTTTTTGGAATTCAGAATCAAAGACGCTAGTATTTCTGGCGTGTTATAAAATTTCGAACTATTCAAATCTATATCCAACTGATAGAAACGATATTTTTGACCCAATACCAATGTATCTATTTTGGAACTAAGCGAAAAGGTAGAAGTATTACTAATTCCGAAAGTGCCTTCTATCAAAGTCTTTTTTGAAATATGACCATCGGGGTAATAAAAGCCTAGAATGGGGTCAAAGTTTTTGAGGTAGAATTGATAGTCTATTTGATAATTCTGTGGAGGTGTTAATGGTTTTTTGGCATAGTATGCATTTCTAGTAGCTTCGTCACCCACAAAATAAATTTTATATTCCTCAACAAGTACCTTTAAATCTTCGAAAGCCTGACTAGGTTTGAAATTGCCTTTGAAGTCTAAGTTTACTAAATCTGATTCGATATTCAATTTTCTTCCTATGTCTTCAATTGTTGAGGTAATATAAAGAGAATCAAGGATTAAGTTTCTTTTGTCTAGCGTAACATACGTGTTGATAAACTTTGCCTTGCCTACTAATTCATCAATATTTTTCCCTTTTGATTGAACATCAAGAATGGTAGAAATCCGCCAGTCATCTTTGGTGAAATGAAGGTGTTTTAGGTTAGCTTTAGATAATTTACCCAGCATATCTACATCGCTTTTGCCATTGCGTAAATCTACTTTACTAAATACGTTAAGCACCAAGTTGGTATCTTTAACAGCAATTCTACCATCAAAAAGCTCTTTGGCTAGTTTACCATTAATATCAATATTCTTGTAATTATAATCGTTGTAAGTGATTTGCTTGACGGTTCCATCAAAATTTAAACTAGCATTTTTCAGTGAAAAGCCTATGCCCTCTATCTTGCCAGAAAGAGAGATGTCACCCAACGAGCCTGCATTTTCAATTAGTTTGCCTAATTTAAAATCTTCTAATTTCAATGAGCCTTTATAAGTAGAATTAGCTTCGTTAGCTTTTAAAACCATCGCTACATCCACATCCGATTTCCCTAAATCAGAGGTAATCAAGCCCGTCGTTTTAAAATTAGAAGTCGTCCCTTTGAACGCTCCATCAAAAGTAATATTATTAAATTTTTCAATGGCTTTTACAGGGTCTTTCCCAATGTATTTCTCTAAGTCGTTGACAAAAACATACGATTTCCGCATGTTGAAATCCATATCTGTTGTAGGAATATCAGGAAGTCCTTTAAACGAAAAATCACCCCGTAGCTTAGATTTTTGCCCGAAGTATAAATCAAAATTATGAAGTTTAAACTCATTCACAGTACCATCAAATTTGCCATTGAGGTAATACACATCTTTGTATTGATACATATCATTTACAAAGCGAGCAATGTCGTTGGCTACTACTACTGAAGAGTCGAAATTAGCATGCATTTTTACCCTAGCATTCCAATGTTTAAAGTCTTTTTGACTTTTGAACGACATTACGATGTTATTTCTTATTACTGAACTATTCACTTTCAGTAATAAATCATCAAAACGCATCTGTGTATCCGAAATCAAGAAATGTGTTTTCAGGGTTTTAATCCTGAGGTCAGATGAACGGTCGTAGGCTTTTAGCGTTGTCTGAAAAGTAACAGTATCTCTTATTAACGTAAAATTCTTAAGATGTGCATTCAGTTCATGCAACTTGAAATGATAATGGTCGAATGACTTTCGGTCGTTCATATAAGGTTCCGACTCATCATTCATGCTAAAAATCCCTTCTACAATATCAGCTTCACCAATGATAAAAGGCGTTGGTTTATGCTTGGGGTTTGGTGTAGGCGAAGCCGTCAATTTATTAATCCGACGAATAAATTCATCAATATTCAAATCTCCGTTTTTATCCGTTACCAAACCCACCTTTGGGTGATATAGCCTTACATAATCTAGCTTTGTTTTGAGGGAATCCTGTAAAAGACTTTTTAATTGAAAATCAAGGTCGAGCTTTTCAATATCAATCATTTGGTGGTTCTGATAATCTTTTACTCTTACGCCTTCCAGCGTAGCTTCATCAAAAAAACGAATAGTTACTTTGTCGATTTCGATAGGATAGCCAAGGGCTTGAGAGATTTTAGGTGCGTAATATTGAGCAATTCTGGTTTGTAAATAAGAACTCCTCAAAGCCAAAGACCCCAAAACAGCCAACAACAATAAGCCTACTACGGTGTAGAGAATTATTTTTGTCAGTATTTTAGAAACCTTTATGAACATTTATTTTTTACTATATTAAAACTGGTTGAATGCTAAGAATAAGATTTAGAGAAACAATAGAATTACTAAGGTATTGGGTTTATATATGTTCTATCAACTAGCATTCATTATCTTTGCATTATTATGACAATCTTAGCAATCGAATCATCATGTGATGACAGCTCAGCGGCTGTAATTATTAACGGCAAACTTTGTTCCAACATTGTAGCAAGCCAAGCCATTCATACAAAATGGGGTGGGGTTGTACCTGAATTAGCAAGTCGTGCACATCAACAACACATTGTACCTGTTGTGGCAGAGGCACTTGAAAGAGCGAAGATAACAAAAAATGACCTAAATGCCATTGCTTTTACGCGTGGACCGGGTCTTTTAGGTTCATTATTAGTAGGGGCTTCCTTTGCAAAAGCTTTAGCAATGGGTTTGAATATTCCCTTGATAGATGTTCACCACATGCAAGCACACGTTTTGGCACATTTTATTGACGAACCCAAGCCAAATTTCCCCTTTTTATGCTTAACAGTAAGTGGCGGACATACACAAATTGTTTTTGTACGTTCAGCTTTAGACATGGAAGTAATCGGCGAAACGCAAGACGATGCGGTAGGAGAGGCGTTTGATAAAACTGCAAAACTGTTGAATTTACCTTACCCAGGCGGGCCATTGATTGATAAATATGCCAAAGAAGGAAACCCAGAAAGATTTCCGTTTCCAATGGTAGAAATGCAAGGCTTGAACTATTCTTTTTCAGGCATCAAAACGTCTTTCCTGTATTTCTTACAGAAAGAAGTTAAACAAAATGCCAATTTTGTAGAGGAAAATATAGCAGATATTTGTGCTTCTATGCAGGCTACCTTGATAAAAATATTATTACAAAAACTTAAAAAGGCGGCTAAGCAATATAAAATCAAAGAAATTGCCATTGCGGGTGGCGTTTCGGCTAATTCTGGATTAAGAGCAGAGTTGCAAAAAATGGGTGAGCAAGAAAACTGGAATGTGTACATACCCGCTTTTCAATACTGCACAGATAATGCAGGAATGATAGCGATGGCGGCGCATTTCAAAGCAGAAAAAGGAGTGTTTTGTTCACAAGATGTAAGCCCTTTGCCAAGAATGGCTTGGTAATTGTGCTTTATCGTTTTGGGGCTACAAGTAACCAAACTTGTAGCCCTTTTTTATATCATGTTCTGGCAAAGGGCTTCTTCATTAATATTTCCTTACCTTTGTCACTTAAAAAACACAATTTTGGCAACATTCAAAGAATTAGGCGTATCTGAACATTTCATCCAAGCAATGACTGAAATGAACATCAATAAGCCTACTGAAATACAGGAAAAAGCAATTCCATATTTATTAAAGAATCAAAACGATTTTATCGGACAAGCCCAAACAGGAACAGGGAAAACTGCTGCTTTTGGTTTGCCGCTACTGATGAAGGTCAATCCTAAATCAAAAGAAGTACAAGCATTGATATTAGCGCCCACGCGCGAACTATGTCAACAAATAGGGAAGCATTTGTTTAAACTGACAAAATATGCCCCTGAAAAAATATTTGTTGAAGCAGTGTATGGAGGTGAAAAAATAGATATTCAGCTAAGAGCATTATCAAAACCAACGCAAATTATTGTAGCTACCCCAGGGAGGTTAATTGATTTACTAGCCAGAAAAGCGGTGAGTTTAACGGCTGTTAAAACCTTGATTTTGGATGAAGCCGACGAAATGCTAAGCATGGGTTTCAAAGAT
Source organism: Arcicella sp. GW458-12-2-14-TSB2 (assembly GCF_059423785.1). NCBI lineage: Bacteria > Pseudomonadati > Bacteroidota > Cytophagia > Cytophagales > Flectobacillaceae > Arcicella > Arcicella sp. GW458-12-2-14-TSB2. The sequence goes on from NZ_JBWKYN010000124.1 coordinate 11,017, forward strand.
GAACTAGATAGTATTTTAAGACAAATACCTCATGATGGTACAAAATGGCTATTCTCTGCTACTTTGCCATCCGTTTTGCAAAAATTGATAGACACTTATATGTCTAAAAATACGCATACAGTTCAAGTTAGCAAAAGCGAAGTGGTGAATAACCTCATAGAACACCAGTTTTTTGTGTGCGATGAACGCGAGAAATTTAATTATGTGTTGCAGTTTTTGAATACGATGGGTGCTTCTACTGGTATTATTTTTTGTAGAACCAAAGCAGCAGTACAAACATTGACTAAACAACTTGTTAGCAAAAATATAGCAGTAGATGCTATCCATGGAGATTTGCAACAAAGCGAGCGAGACAAAGTAATGCGTGCGTTCAAAAACCATAAATTGAAGATATTAGTAGCCACTGATATTTCTGCACGAGGGATTGACGTTGATGATTTAGCGTATGTTATTCACTATCAATTACCCGACCAGCCAGAATATTACACTCACCGAAGTGGTAGAACTGCCAGAGCGGGTAAAAGAGGCATTTCGATTTGCTTTGTTAGCCAATCAGAGGTAAAAAGAATTTCAGAGTTTTCTAAATTGTTGAATATATCCTTTAGAAAATTATAACAAATGCTATTGTTTGTAACTAAACTGTAGTATTTAACGTTTATCATAAATAAACAACCATTTGATTTTTAGTGTTTTATATGCTCGTTTTGCATATCAAAACCTTTTCGTTTTTAACAACATTCTCATGTCATTTCAAGCATTAAATTTAATTGAACCTATCCAAAAAGCACTAGCTGAGGAAGGTTATAGTACTCCGACACCTATTCAAGCTCAAGCAATTCCAGCAATACTTCAAGGAAAAGATTTGTTAGGAGTAGCCCAAACAGGTACTGGCAAAACTGCGGCTTTTGCCATTCCTACGATACAACTTTTAACGCAACATCCTGTTCAACATCGTGCGAAGCGAACTATCAAAGCATTGATTGTTACGCCCACACGTGAATTAGCCATACAAATAGATGATAGTTTCAAAGCCTATGGAAGATTTACAGGGCTTAAGCACACCGTAATTTTTGGTGGTGTAAAACAAGGGCGTCAGACAGATGTTTTACAAGATGGTGTAGATATCTTGGTAGCCACTCCGGGTAGATTATTAGATTTAATCAATCAGCGATTTATTACTTTAAAAGATATTCAAGTTTTTATCCTCGACGAAGCCGACCGCATGTTAGATATGGGTTTTGTGCATGACATCAAGAAAATCTTAACTTTTTTGCCATCCAAACGCCAATCGCTATTTTTCTCGGCTACGATGCCTCCTGAAATTCAAAAATTAGCAGATAATATTCTTTATAAGCCTGTTAAAGTAGAAGTAACTCCTGTATCATCAACGGCAGATACCATCAAACAAGCAGTGTATTTTGTAGAAAAAGACCAAAAAAATGCGTTGCTAATGGATATTTTGAAAGATAAATCCATTGAAACAGTATTAGTTTTTACAAGAACCAAACATGGTGCTGATAAAGTAGTAAAGGTATTGGCAAAACATGAGATTAAAGCGGAGGCCATTCATGGTAATAAAGCCCAAAATGCACGCCAAAGAGCTTTGGAAAACTTTAAGAACAAGACAACAAGAGTGCTTGTCGCTACAGATATTGCAGCCCGAGGAATTGATGTGGATAATTTAGCGTATGTAATCAATTTTGATATTCCGAATATTCCTGAAACTTATGTACATAGAATTGGACGTACGGGCAGGGCAGGAGCAAACGGTACAGCCTATTCTTTCTGTGATAGTGAAGAGAAAACCTTTTTAAGAGATATTCAAAAACTGATTGCTAAAAACATTCCAGTAATTGAAGACCATGCTTTTAAAAATAGTAGCGCAAAAATATCAGCCCCGATTCAAGTACGCCCTCAAGCTGCTCAAAAAGCACCTGCAAAATCAAGTGAGGTAAGCAACAAAAGCAAAAAAGTTTGGTTCAAGAAAAAGGCTGAATCAAGGTAGAAATAGGATGAAAAGTATTGACAGCACATTGATATATATCATTTTTTGAGGGAATCATCATTTTGAGCCTTCTAATGGATAAAATTTGTTGAATATAGCATTTAACTTTAGTTTTATGAGATTTATCCAAAAAACATGGAAATAGTACAAAAAAATACAGGATTTTATTAAGTAATAATTGTTTATTTCTAATAAATTGTTGTACTATGAAAAAACATTGAGTTCCTTTGTATTAGATTTAGACCCAAAATTTATTTTTTTGTGGTCATCAATGAAATCGGAATACTCATAAAGTTATACCAAGTTCATTGTCAAGTGATTACGTTGATATTTACAAGAATAGACCAAAATAACCCAAATGTTTATAAACGCTATCGCAAGTTATTTGCCCGAACAAATTATTACCAACGCTTATTTTGAAGAATTAAATGGATTAACTGACGACTGGATTACCGAACGTACTGGCATTCGCCAACGTCGTAAGGCTTCAGCCGACGAGAATACGCATACAATGGCCATTCAGGCTGTGGATAAAATTAAAGAGAGTTTACCTTATGATATTGCTGAAGTTGATTTAATAGTTGGTGCAACTTATACTCCGTATGATAGTATTTTTACATTAGCCCATTCAATCCAACATCATATTAATGTTAGCGAAATACCAGTAGTTACTATTTCTTCTGCTTGTTCATCTTTGTTAAATGCCATTGAGATTGTTCAAGGATATTTTGCTCTTGGCAAAGCTACCAAAGCTTTAGTAGTGGCTTCTGAACACAATACTGCTTATAACAACGAAGACGATACCAAAGCAGGACATCTTTGGGGTGATGGAGCCGTTGTTGTTTCTATTTCCAAGGAACGTACAGCTGACAGCAACTGGGAAATTAAGGATTTATTAACTGGCGGAGCAGCCAATGTGGGTAAAGCATCTGAAAGTGTTACCTTGAAATTAAATCAAAAAGGACTTGTTATGCCTTTTGGTAGAGATGTATTTATCAACGCTTGTACTTATATGCCTAAGGCGAGCTTGCAAATCTTAGAAAGAAATAACCTTACGATTGAGGATGTAGCCTATATTGCCCCACATCAGGCAAATCTTAGAATTTCTAAAAATGTAGCGGGTACTTTGGGTGTTTCAGAAGATATTATGCTTTCTAATATTCAGTATTTAGGTAATACAGGTTGTGCAGGCTGTGCTATTGTATTAGACGAGCACAAAACAGAATTTAAAAAAGGAGAAAATATCATCGTAACCGTATTCGGTGGAGGATATTCTTATGGAGCGATGTTAATTACAATTTAATAATTTCAAAGATAGTTTACAAAAACCTCAAGTTTAGCCCTCTAAACTTGAGGTTTTTTAATGGCTTTTAATTTATTTTAATAAAATTTTAAGTATTTTTTAATAAGTTTTTAAGTATTTGCAATACTTGAGTAATTGCAGACGTTTCATTGGAAACTAAATCCTTTATCACCAATGAAAACTTACCAATTATCTCTTTTTGCCATTGCTATGAGTGCAATGATGTTTACAAGTTGTTCAGAACAAAAGGCTGAAACGACTATCAGTTCATCCGAAACTGCTGACACTACAGCTTTGTATGCATCGGAAAATGATTCTTATAATCTGAAGTCGGAAGAAGATGTTGCTTCAGACCAAAAACCAGCAGAAGATACTATTTCTGAGCCAAAGTCAGAAGAAGACTTTGCTTTAGGTCAAGAGCCAGAAGAAGAGATTATTTTGGAGCAAAAGTCGGAAGAAGATGTTGCTTTAGGTCAAAAACCTAAAGAAGAGGAGGTTACTTCTGAAAAAAAATCAAAAGAAGTGATTGCTTTAAAGCAAAAGTCAACAAATGAAGTTGCGTCAAATCAAGAACCAACAATAGGTCTTGACAAAAAGAAAATTATTAAAACGGCAGATTTGAGGTGTAAAGTAACGGATGTACAAGAAGCTACAAATCATATTGAGGATGTTGTAGAAAAGTATGATGGTTATGTAACGCATGCTGAATTGGAGACCAGAACATTTCAAAATGAGGAAGTTGAAATTAGTGAAGATTCGGTTTTGCACAATAGAACATATGAAATCACTAATAGCATTACGATAAGAGTGCCAAGTCGATACTTTGAGAAAGTACTAAGAGAAATTCAACCTATAATGGTATATATTGATCATCAAAATATCGCCGCCGATGATGTAAGTGCTTCTTTATTAGCTACTGAATTAAGTAAAAAGCGTTTTTCAAAATTTGAAGACCGTTATGCCAAAGAGATTGATAAAAAAGGTAAAAAATTAAAAGAAACAACTACATCAGAAGAAAAGCTATTAGAATTACAGACTCAAGCAGATATGAACAAAGTACAGGCTTTAAGTTTAAAAGATCAAATAAATTATAGTACGCTAACAATTGAATTATATCAGCCTATGGCAAATACGGTAGAAGTTCTTGCTAATACGGATAATAGGTTAGCTGTTCAGCCTACTTTCTTTGCTCGATTCTCGAATAGTTTACAAACTGGATGGTTCTTTATTGAGGACATATTGATTTTCTTTGCGACATACTGGTTTTTTATATTGATTGCATTAGGAGGATATTGGATTTATAAAACTTATGCTAAATCAGTAAAAGAGTAGAATAGTTAATAATTAAGTAGAGGCTATCCGAAAATGATAGCCTCTATTTTTATAAATATGAATTTGTTTTAATGATTTTTTAAGTATTTTTTAATAAGTTTTTAAGTATTTAAAATGCTTGAGGAATTACTGACGTTTCATTTAAAACTAAATCCCATTACAATGAAAACTTATCAATTACCTCTTTTAGCCATTGCCATCAGTGCAGTGATGATGTTTATGGGTTGTTCAGAAAAAAAAGCTGAGACGACTATGATTTTGCCTGACAGTGCTGATACTATCACTAACGATGGTTTTGCAGGCTTACAGTCAGAGTCCACTAAAGACAGAAAATTTATTAAAACAGGCGAATTAAAAGGGAAAGTTAAGAATGTACAAGAAGCTACAAATCAGATTGAAGATATTGTAGAAAAGTATGATGGTTTTGTGACACATGCTGAATTAGAAAACAACGTAATTCAAATCAATGACGTTGAAATCAGTGAAGATTCGGTTTTACATAATAAAGCTTATGTAGTAGTTAATCAAATTTCTATGAGAGTCCCTAATCAATATTTTGAGAAAGTACTAGGGGAAATCCAACCAATTATGACATTTGTAGATTATAAAAACATTACAGCAGACGATGTAAGTTTTTCTTTGATGGCAAAAGAATTAACTAAAAAACGTTTTTCAGATTTTGAAAAACGTTATCAAAAAGGGATTGCTGAAAAAGGTAAAAGATTAAGTGAAACTGCAAAAGCAGAAGAAAATCTATTAGATGCTCAAACACAAGCAGATATGAATAAAGTAGAAACGCTGAGTTTGAAAGACCAAATTAATTATAGTAATATTACTGTCGAGGTGTATCAGCCTATGACTAATACCATTGAAGTTTCCCTTAATATGGATAATAGCTTTGCTTTTAAACCCAATCTTTTTCTTAGAATTTGGAGTAGTTTAAAAATTGGATGGTATATTTTTGAAGAAGTAGTAGTGTTTTTGAGCAAACTTTGGTTGTTTATCCTGATTGGTTTGGGGACATATTGGATTTATAAAACTTATCGTAAGTCTATAAAAGGTTAGAATAATCAATAGAAGTCATTCTTCATGTATACTCGGTAGAGAGAAAGTTGGTTGTCAAGAAGCGAAAACAACTAATGCTCTTTACTTAACTGATAAACAGTGATTTGTGTTATCCATGTGAACGCCATTTTCAGGTAATCACAATGATTTATTTAACATTGAGCAGACTTTTGAAGAACTCACCATGATGGTAGAGGATGCTACTATTTCAGTTGATAGACTATTTATGAATGCCGATGCAGGGCGATTCACCGATGCGATTTGATGCTGAAAGTTTACATCAATTATGTCATCAAAAACAAATTATCGCCAATATTGCTCTTCACAAAAGGAACGCTACTGGCCAAAAATGGTCTCGCATCATGAACGAAGAACGCTACAAAGAGATGAAAGAACTAACGCATGAATAGATAGTTATAGGTCTTTGTTAAATTGATACAATGCTTTCAAGTTGGATGGGATTTAACTTTATCGCTTTTATTACTATGGTAATTAAGAAAATAAAAAAGTCAAGATGACTTCAATGAGTAAAACCTATCATTAAACT
>NZ_JBWKYN010000125.1:0-17189 GCF_059423785.1 Arcicella sp. GW458-12-2-14-TSB2
TTTAAAATATGATATGACTCATGTTGATACAATGTTAAATTATATATAAGTTAAGACTATCTCCTTTGAAATAAGCGCTTCAACACGTACCAGATGAGTAGTATTCAACCAATATATCTTTACAAAAAAGGGTAGATAGCCTTCAAAAAATATGGATATTTAAGCCTTATCCAATTCAATACAATTATAAAACAACAAATTAATGAACATCAACCGCAGAACATTTATTAAGGCTTCGTCTATGGCAAGTGCAGGCTTAATGGTAAAATCGCCTGTTTTTGCCAATGAATTTCCTACGGTACGTGTAGGCGTAGGACAAAGAAAATTTAATAGTCCCCTGATTGAATCAACCATCAAGCGTATGAAAACCAGCATCAAAGATGCAGAGGTAGCTTGGATGTTTGAAAACTGTTTCCCTAATACGTTAGATACCACGGTTAACTTCCAAATCAGGAATAATCGTCCAGATACTTTTGTGATTACGGGCGATATCCATGCGATGTGGTTGCGCGATAGTACTGCTCAGGTTTGGCCATATTTGCCTTTAATTAAACAAGATGATAAACTAAGAGAGCTGATTGCTGGCGTAGTAAACCGTCAAACAGAATGTATTTTGATTGATCCTTATGCCAATGCTTTTAATGATGGTCCGGGAAAATCTGAATGGCTTAGCGACCATACAGATATGAAGCCAGAATTGCATGAAAGAAAATGGGAATTAGATTCATTGTGTTATACCGTTCGATTAGCTTTTCATTATTGGAAAACTGCTAACGATACAAGCGTTTTTGATGAAAAATGGCTAAAAGCTGCCAAACTCATCATTGCTACATGCAGAGAACAACAACGTTTTCATGGCAAAGGCCCATACCATTTCGGAAGAACTACTTCATGGTCTACAGATACGGTGCCGGGCAATGGTTATGGTAATCCGACAAAACCAAATGGTTTAATCAATAGTATTTTCCGCCCTTCAGACGACGCTACGGTTTTCCCTTACTTAATACCTTCCAATTTATTTGCGGTAGTATCTTTCCGTCAGATAGCTGAAATTGCCGAGAAGGTCTATAAGGATGCTTCATTTGCCAAAGAGTGTTCAGCTTTTGCCAATGAAGTAGAAACAGCAGTAAAAAAACACGCAATTATCAATCACCCTACTTTTGGGCAAATCTATGCTTTGGAGGTAGATGGTTATGGCAATCGTTTGTTACAAGACGATGCCAACGTACCGAACTTATTGGCATTGCCTTATTTAGGAGCCTTGAAACTATCAGACCCTATTTACCAGAATACCCGTAAATTTATTTTTAGTGATAATAACCCTTATTTCTTTAAAGGAAAAGATGCTGAGGGTGTTGGTAGCCCGCACACTTTAGTGGATCAAATATGGCCAATGAGTATCATTATGCGTGCCATGACTTCTACAAACGACCAAGAAATATTGGCACAATTGCGTTTCTTAAAAAAGACACATGCTAATACAGGTTTTATGCACGAGTCTTTCGACAAAGATGATGCTACTAAATTTACACGTAAATGGTTTGCTTGGGCAAATACTTTGTTCGGCGAATTAATGTTGAAGATAGAAAGAGAAAGACCGCATTTGTTGAATGTGAAATTGTAGCCTTAATTAAAGATGTTTAGGGGATACTTACCGAAAAAGTACCTATTCCCCATCTTGGAATATTAATGTTATTTTTCTTTTAGGGTGCAACTTAAGTCGCACCCTAAAAGAAAAATTTGAGTAAAGCCTAATTACCCAACTGACTAGCTATTTGCTTCAAAGTAATTTCAGCTACTTTAGCAGTATAGTTTAAATTATTCAAACGATAGCCCGAATTTTCAAAACTTTGTTGGGCTTGTTTTACATCTATGATAGTAGCTTGACCTAATTGAAAACGCTGATTCATCAATTTCAATAATTTATCTGCTATCGCATAATTTTCTCGTTCGGCTTCTATCAATTGTAACGTATTGCTATATGCTTCCCAAGATTTAGCCGCCGCATTTTCAAAATTCTGATAAACTATTTCTTTCTGTAATCGAGCCGTTTCTGTATTGATTTTCGCTATTTGTACTTGTCGGGTATTTACTCCCCCCGCATAGATAGGAATGCTGGCATTCACCCCTAAAAAAGGGCCATAGGTTTGGTTTAATAGCGTAAAACCTGCACCACTTTGGTTACGACCATAGTTATAGCCTGTATTCAAATTGATAGTAGGATACCGCCTCGCATTGGCTTCTCTTTCTAACAAAAGGTTTATATTAATTTGTGCCTCAGCCGATAAAATACTTGGATGTTTCTTTATGTTGGCATCTAAATTTTCCCATTGCAGGCTTCTATCTAATACAATCGTGTCGGAAATAGTAATAGCAGTTTTTGGATTTAATACTAAACTACGGAGTAAATCAGCCTTACTTTGTTCAATCACTATTTTCTGGGTTTGTAACGCTTGTGTTTGGGCATTCAAATCTATTGTAGCTTGCAAAGATTCTGCTTCGTTTGATAATCCTACGCTTTTGCGCGCTTCAATCAGCGATAATTTTTGTTTTGATACTTCGATAGATTGAAGTAAGGTAGTTACAAAATTCTGTTGTTGAACTACTGCAAAATACTTTAACATTACATCAGCCACTACATTTTGTACTGTAGCATTCAATTGCTCCTGACTTAGCTTTTGTAATTCCTCTAAACGCTTTTTTGTCGCTATTACTCTTCCACCATTATACAGCATCATGGTTGCTGTAAAACTCATGTTGGTATTGTTGGAAACTACGCCCGTTCTGTTGGTACTTGTACCATTACTTAACTCTTGGTTCAGTCCTGTTATTTGTTCGTTTGTACTGAAAGCACCCGTAACCGTAGGCAAACCGCCAGCCACCCCAATATAATTATTGATAGTGTTGGCAGATAGCGTATTTTTAGAAACCTGAATATCTAAATTGTTTTTCAAGGCTGTTTCAACGGCTTGGTTCAATGTTATTTGCTGTTGAGCAAAACCTTCTGAAAAGCCAATCATTAGCAAACAACTTACCAACAGTATATTACTTTTAAAAATGATTCTCATATTTTTTGTTGATTTTCAGCTTTAGTTTAATCTGCCGCTTGTTCTTCTGCTACTACTTTAGATTCTTCTGTTACGTAATTTTTACTAGAGATAAATGTATAAACCGCTGGAATAACGAGTAACGTAAGAATTAAAGAGAATAAAATACCTCCTACAACAACAGTACCTAACGGAATACGACTAGTAGATGCTGCCCCTAAACTCAAAGCAATGGGTAATGCTCCTAACGATGTTGCTAAGCTTGTCATCAAAATAGGGCGTAAACGTTGGGTTGCGGCTTCAACAACAGCCTCAATTCTTGACATCCCCTCGGCTCGCTTATGATTGGCAAATTCAACAATTAAAATTCCGTTTTTGGTTACTAGCCCAATCAACATAATCATACCAATCTGCGAGAAGATATTCAACGTCTGTCCGAACAACCAAAGGCTACCTAATGCACCAGCCAACGCTAAAGGCACGGTAATCATAATAGTGAAAGGGTCTTTGAAACTTTCAAACTGAGCAGCCAATAGTAAGTAAATCAATGTTAAGGCTAACCCAAAAGCAAAGGTTGTGTTAGAAGAACTTTCAGAATAATCTCTTGAAGGGCCACTTAACGCTGTTTGGAAAGATTTGTCTAATACTTTGTCTGCAATAGCTTGCATCGCTTTTACACCATCTCCAATAGTTTTTCCTTCTGCCAAAGAGGCTGAAACAGTGGCCGATTTCAAACGGTTGAAGTGAAACAATGTAGATGGGTTACTACTTTCTTCCAACTTCACTACTGCACTCAAAGGAATTCTTTCACCACGCGTATTGGTCACAAAAATGTTTTCAATATCCGTAGGCTCTTTTCTGTCTTTTCTTTCAACTTGTGCAATTACTTCATATTGACGACCATTCATGGTGAAATACGCTAACCTTCTACCACTGAATGCACCTTGCACAGCACTTACAACATCTTGCGTGGTAAGGGCTAAATCTTTGATTTTAATCCGGTCGAAGGTCATTAAAATCTCAGGTTTATTGAATTTCAAGTTTACGTCAACATTCTGGAAAGTTTTATCATTACGAGCCTCTTCCAAAAATTTCGGAATAGCATCTTTAATCTTAGCAAAGTCGATATTTTGCAATACAAACTGTACAGGCAAACTTCCTCGTGAACCTAAACCCACCGAGATAGTTTGTTCTTGCACACCAAATACACGAGCATTGTTGAACCTGCTCATTTTTTTGTTCAGTAACTTGGTTATTTCATCTTGGCTTCTGGTTCGTTGGTCGGGGTCTACCAAACCAATACGAGCTGCTGAAGAGTTTGTACCACCATTCCCACCAAAGCCTGGCACAGCATTAAATACAAATTCTTTTTCAGGAATAGAATCGTTCAAGAAATTAGTTACATCATCAGAAACCTTCTGGGTATATAAATAACTAGAACCTTCGGGCGTACTTACCGTAAAACGAATACTGCTTTTATCTTCCATCGGAGCAATCTCACTTTGAAGATTTCCACTAGCTAGCCATATCAATAATCCACAGGCAAATACAATTACCCAAGCCATCCATCTGACCCTCATAAATCCCTTTAGGATACCCTTGTAGCCACTTTCCATGCCCGTAAAGAATGGCTCTGTTTTGTCATAAAGCCAACCATGACCTGCTTTTTTACGTGTTAAGTACACGTTCAGTACAGGCGTAATCGTCAGCGAAACAAAGGCTGAAATCAATACCGCACCCGCGACCACAATACCAAATTCACGGAAGAGGCTACCAACGAATCCTTCTAAGAAAATAACAGGTAGGAACACCACCGCCAATGTCAATGAAGTAGAAATTACGGCAAAGAAAATTTCTTTACTACCCTCTAAGGCAGCTTTACGAATAGGCAAGCCCTGTTCGAGCTTTCGGAAAATATTTTCGGTAACAACAATCCCATCATCAACCACAAGCCCTGTCGCCAAAACGATACCTAACAGCGTAAGTACATTAATGGTGAAACCACAGAAATACATTACAAAGAAGGTAGCGACCAATGAAATTGGAATATCGATAAGGGGACGAATCGCAATGAGCCAATTTCGGAAGAAGAAGAAAATTACTAATACCACTAAACCAAAAGAAATAATTAAGGTTTCTTCTACCTCCTCTAATGAACGACGAACGTTTTTAGTGTTATCAATTAATAGTTTAAACTGGATGTCAGATTTATTCTCTTTCTCAATCTCCTTCAAACGTTTATTAAATTCATCCGCAATTTTGATATAATTAGCCCCTGGTTGAGGAACGACAGCCAAACCAACGGCATACACGCCATTGTATTTCCAGCTTTGTTCTAACGTTTCTGGCCCTAATTCCACATCGGCAATATCACCTAAACGAACGATACCCGTATTGCTTTCACGGATGATTAAATCACGGAATTGTTGTTCCGATGTTAATCTACCCAAAGCACGGATAGTCATCTCGGTGTTACTTCCATAAATTTTACCTGCTGGCAATTCTACGTTTTCACGAGCCAAAGCTGTTTGAATATCTGTAAAAGATAAACCATAGCCATTCATACGGTCTGTCTTTAACCAAATTCGCATGGCATAACGCTTTTGTCCCAAAATGTTTACACCACTTACGTCATTAATGGTCTGGAAACGTTGTTGTAATACGTTTTCGGCATAATCACTCAGTTCTAATAAACCTTTACTTCTACTCTGGATAGCCAACAACAAAATAAAGTCACTATTAGCATCCGCTTTTGATACCACAGGGGGCGCATCAATATCTTGGGGTAAACTTCTAACGGCTTGCGCCACTTTATCACGCACATCACTGGCGGCTGCTTCCAACGGTACATCAAGGTTAAATTCTACTGAAATAGAACTACTACCTAAAGTGCTTGATGACGTAATAGAACGAATCCCTGGAATACCATTGATTTGTTTTTCGAGAGGCTCAGTAATTTGGTTTTCAATAATATCAGGGTTGGCACCAGTGTAAGCTGTTCTTACAGTAACCATAGGTGGGTCAATGGCTGGGTAATCCCTTACTGCCAAAAACGAAAATCCAACTATCCCAAAAAGGATAATCAGGATATTCATTACTGTGGCGAGTACGGGCCTTTTAAGAGATAATTCTGAAATATTCATGAATATTGATGATTAAATTACCTTCAGCTTTTTGTGGAAGATGAAAAGCAATTTTATGAAATCTTTTTAATGATGATGTTGGATGATGACGCCAAAATCGTTGATAGCCCATTCACCTTCAAATAGCTACTGTTTTTTGACACTTCTTACTTTTACAGGTTTATCTGCGCGAGCAAATAAAACGCCATCAACCACGACAGAATCTCCCTCTGTTAAGCCACTTGTAATTTCCACAACATCTTCTTTTCTAAAACCAGTCTCTACTACTACATAACTAGCTTTGCCATCTTTTACAATGACCAATCTTTTCGTTTTATCATCTGGGATAATCGCATTGGTAGGAATCAAGATACTATTTTGTGCTGGACCTGCGCTAAAATATACCTTTGCAAAAGTACCAGGGTTGGCATTGCAGTTTGTCAGCAAGGCACGCACCAGTAAATTACGAGTAGTTTGGTTGATTTGCGGTTCGCGGGCTACTACCACAGCTTTACAACGACCACCTCTTTGCCCTTCTACTTCCACCTCTACAACACTTCCTTTACGGATGAGCGGAGAGTATTCTTCTGGAACAGTAAAGTCAACTTTCAATTTATTTACTTGCTGAATAGTAGCAATAATGGTAGTAGCTGAAACAAAAGCCCCTAAGCTTATCTGACGAAGACCAACCACGCCAGTAAATGGTGCTTTTAATACAGTTTTATCGATTAATACTTGGGTATAAGCCAAATCTGCTTTTAGGCTATTTACTTGGTTCAAGGCAGTATCATATTCGCCTTGGCTAATACCATTAATTGATAAAAGCTTGCCTAAACGTTTCTCTGTTTTTTCGGCTAAATCCAGTAAGACCTTTGTTTTAGCGAGTTGAGCTTGTAAGTCAGCATCGTTGATTTTGGCTAATACCGTTCCTTGGGTTACAACGTTGCCTTCGGGAATATTAAGATAGGTAATACGACCACTCACTTCTGTGTGTAGTTCTACGAATTCATTGGCTATAATAGAACCGTTGGCTTCAACATTTGAACTAATACTTTGTTTTTTTGCGATGATTACATCAACAATGGCAGGCTGATCTTCTTTTTTATTAGAGTCTTGAGGTTTCTTACTATGACAACCAGCCAATGCTAAACAGATTGAAGCCCCAACAGATACCATTGAGAGCGTATTTTTTTGCTTCATATTACGTATGTATGAATATTTTTTTGCTATTCTAATTTTTTATAAAGTTACTTTATAATGTATATGCTTTTGTCCCGACCTACTTCGTAATCTCAATATATTTCGACTAACTTAACCTTTTTATAGATAAGAGGAATAAATAACCCAATTAACTACGTCAAAGGAGGAATGTTTTGCAACATAAAACCTCCTAAACCCATTTAAGCCACCGCCTAACCATTCTTCACAATTTGGGATATTCTGACATTCTTTTTGTCAAATTTGGTTCATGAACTTTAATATTTCAGTTCACAATTTAACCAAAATAGATATAAAAAATGGAAGTTCCTATTGCCACTGTTATTAGCATCGCAGTTCCTTTGCTTTGCTTAGTTTTCTACAAATTTATTTTTCGCTTGTTGGGCATCATTATTATTCCAGAAGACAAGATTGGGTTAGTTACCAAGAAGTTCGTACTGTTTGGGGATAAGAAATCCTTACCAGAAGGACGAATCATTGCCACCGAAGGTGAAGCAGGATATCAAGCCGAACCCTTGGCACCAGGTATTTATTTTTGGTATTGGATTTGGCAATATGATATTAAACTTCAACCCCTTACTATTATTCCAACGGGACAAATAGGATTGATTTTGGCAAAAGATGGGAAGGAGCTTGAAACGGGTTCTATCCTTGCCAGAAAGATTGAATGTGATGGGTTTCAGGATACCGTATCGTTCTTGAAGAATGGTGGGAGAAAAGGACGACAAACAGCAATAATCACAGCGGGGTCTTACAGAATTAATACTTTTTTGTTCGAAGTTGTGATTACAGATATTACCGAAATTCATGAAAACATGGTGGGCATTATCACTACCATGGATGGGGCATCAATTGAAGCAGGTCAGATAGCTGGTAAGTCTATCGAAGGACATAATAATTTTCAAAATGCTGATGCATTCCTGAGTAAGGGCGGTAATAGAGGGCTACAGCAACAAGTAATTTTGGCAGGTTCTTATAACCTCAATCCTTGGTTTGTGAAAGTAGAAGAAATACACATGACCGAAATCCCGATTGGTAATGTAGGTGTAGTGATTTCTTACGTTGGGGAAGAAGGAATTGATGTTAGCGGTACAGAATTTAAACATGGTAACATTGTTTCAAAAGGCTATAAAGGTGTTTGGGCTGAGGCCTTCGGTCCAGGGAAATATCCTGTAAATACTTATGTACAAAAAATTGAAGTAGTACCTACTACCAATTTGGTGTTAAACTGGGCAAGTGCAAGGTCAGAATCGCACCAATTAGATAAGAACCTGTCAACGATAACAGTTCGTTCTAAAGACGGTTTCCCTTTTAATTTAGATGTTTCGCAAATTATCCACATCCCGAATTACGAAGCCCCTAAAGTGATTGCTCGTTTCGGTAATATGAATAACCTAGTGAGCCAAGTGTTGGAACCAACCATTGGTAACTATTTTAGAAACTCAGCACAGGATTCTGATGTGATTTCATTTTTAGGGTCAAGAAAAGAGCGTCAGGAAACCGCTAGAAGATATATTGCGGAAGTGCTTTCTCAATATAATGTAAATGCTGTGGATACTTTGATTGGTGATATCGTACCACCAGAATCATTGATGAAAACCCTTACTGACCGAAAATTAGCGGAGGAACAAAAGGTAACCTATGAAACCCAAAAGATGGCTCAGGAAACACGACAAGCATTGGAGAAAGAAACCGCTATTGCCGATATCCAGAAAGATATTGTTAAAGCCGACCAAGGCGTAGTGATTGCCGAAAGAGTAGCCGATGCATCTGTGAAAAAAGCACAAGGCGAAGCCCAAAGTTTAAAACTACAAGCAGGAGCGGAGGCAGAAAGAGTGAGGGTTCAAGCAAGTGCGGAATCAGAACGTATCAAGTTGATTGCGAATGCCGAAGCCGAAAAAATCAGTAAAACGGGTACTGCTGAAGCTGAAAAAATCTTGGCGATTGGTAAGGCCGATGCCGAAGCTTATAAATTGGCTGTTTCAGCAATGGGTGAAGGAAACTTTACGCAATTGAAAATCACCGAAAGCATCGGTAAAGAGAAAATAAAGGTAATGCCAGATATTTTAATAACAGGTGGTTCAAACGACCAAAACGGAGCCTTGAGTGGATTATTAGGCTTACGCTTAATGGAAGAAGTAGGCAAGAAAGTAGACAAAACTGCTGCTGAAGCACTACCTGAGAAAGAGAATAAATAGTCAATAGATTCTGCCCCTAGATAAACCCGTAGGAATTTCTCTACGGGTTTAATTTTTTAGTTAAGTATAACTACTGTTTTTAAATAACTACATTATCTTTTCGATAATATTATGAACTATTCTAAAGCCTTTTTTCGTTATAACTTTCCCCATCTAAAAAACTAATGAAAATATACAGAATAAACTGATATGCAGAAACTTAATTTGACAATTACCCTCGAAACGTACAACAACGATACAGAACTATCTGTACAGGAAAACAAACTTTTGAACGAAGCCCGAAAAGCTACCTATAAATCGTACGCTCCTTATTCTAATTTCCATGTTGGAGCCGCCATTTTGTTAGATGATGATACCATCGTAATAGCGAATAATCAAGAAAATGCTGCCTTCCCTTCTGGCTCATGTGCAGAACAATCGGCTATATTTTGGGTGGGTGCCAACTATCCAGAACGTACAATTAAATCCATCGCTGTCATCGCCCGCCCGGGAAAAGGAGATGTGTTCAGAGGGGTCTCTCCTTGTGGTGCTTGCCGACAGGCAATGTTGGAATACGAAGTTCGCCAAAAAGAACCCATTCGCTTTATTATGTTGGGTGCAAACAACCAGATATTAGTGACAGAGTCTATTGGAGATTTACTGCCAATAAAATTTACTGATTTCTAAGTTCTTTGTAGAATGACTAGTCGGTATCTATCTTTGTGAAATGTTAGATTTCCTCCAGAAAAATACTTTTTCTATTATATACACTTTCTTTTTGGGCTTAATGCCCATTTTTGCTAGTTCTAGTATTAGTTATTGGCTGATTACGCATGAGCAAGCAGTGCAGCATTTCACAATACTTCAATGGATTTTAGTATACGTTGCCTCATGCTTTAGCATGGCTTTTGCCCTTACGCCTACTACGTTTATTGCTTTGCTAAGTGGCTACTTTTTAGCTTGGAATGCCTTCATTCCTATCGCTATTAGCTATTGGATAGCATCCTATTTAGGTTTTAAAACTGCTAAACTGATAGACGGGGGAAGATTCTTGAGTAAAATCTCGGAGAAACCCAAAGTAAGAGAGATACTTGACAATCTTCAAAAAGATGAATTCAAGATTATCTTATTGGCTCGACTGTCGCCAGTTTTGCCTTTTGCAGTTACCAATGTATTATTCTCTTTTTCGGGAACAAAGTTGAAGAACTTTCTTACGGCAGGCTTCCTTGGTATGTTGCCCCGCACAATCCTTTCCATCTGGTTAGGAACACAAGCACAGGAAATCCGTAAACTGATAGAACACCCAAGTCAGGGGAGTAGTATTCAATTTATCATTTTTGGATTAATATTGGTGTCTATGTTGGGGCTGGGATATTTTATTAAAAAGGCAGTTAAGCTTTAGGCTGTCAGCTTTCAGCAATCAGCTTTCGGATTTTAGCTTTTTAAAAATCAGCGTTAATCAGCGCTTTCAAATCTCCGAAAATCAGCGGGTAAAAAAAGCAATCAGCTTTCGGAGGTCGGCTTTCAGATGAAAAAATGAGTATAAAATAAAAAGGTTGATATTGAAAGCACTAATCGCTTCTAATATCAACCTTTTTAAAATTATATAAGCTAGTTGTATAACCTACTCAACCTCAATAACAACACCAGCCGTTTTTGGATGAGATACACACGTAAGGATATAACCTTGTTTAATTTCTTTTTCAGTAAGTCCGTCTTCTTCGTCCATGTGTACTTTTCCAGCCACACATTTACCTAAACAAGCAGTACACATCCCCGCCTGACACGAATATGGCAAATCAATGTCTTCACGCAAAGCCGCCTCCAGAATCGTTTCGTGTGGTTTTACCAATACTTGATAGTCGGTACCCTCGTATTGAATCGTTACCGTTTGTGCTTTGATAGAATCGTCCTCCTCCTCTACAAGGATTTCATGAGAACCTGCACTTCCAAAATGTTCTTTATGAATATTCTCCGTAGAGACATTAAACATCTTCAACGCATTTTCTACTTGTTCCATCATTCCTTCTGGTCCGCATAGGTAGTATTCAGCTTTGGCAATGTCAATAGCAAGGTCTTGCTTCAAGAAAATTACCGCTGATGCTTGATTAATACGCGTTTTGTAGCCCGTCCAAGTATAAGAAGGTTTCGTGAGTATGTGTAATACTTTGAAACGACCCTCATATTTTAGCTCTAATTCGATTAATTGTTTTCTGAAAATAATATCTTCCTCGCTTCTTGAGCCATATACCAAATACACTTTTGAACCTTGTTCTACAGGTAAAACAGATTTCAGAATAGACATCAAAGGCGTAATTCCAGACCCTCCGCCAAAAAGCACGATAGTACGTTCTTTCATCGGGTTTGGTTCAACCACAAAATGCCCCATCGGTTCCATCACCTCGATAGCATCACCTACTTTTACTGAATCGCACAGATAATTAGATACTAAACCGCCGGGTACACGCTTTACTGTTACTGCAATAGAAGCATCTTTATTGGGCGAACTTGACATAGAGTAACTTCTACGCACTTTTTGTCCATTAATAACAGGTATTAACGTAAGGAATTGACCAGCTTTGTAACTAACAGATTGATGGACAGGGTGCCAAAAAGTAAAGGTTTTTGTATCGGGCGTTTCGTCGATGATTTCTTTTACTGTGAGATGAAAATATTTTACAGACATTTTATGATTACGAAATATTTTTTATGGAATAATATTAATCTAATTAGATAACGGAAATTTAGCCTAGGAGTTTTACAAAGACTTAGTTATAGCAACACAAAGGTAATGAAGAAAATACTTTTGGACACATTCTAGACTGAGAATCACACAAAACAATATATCTTGCTTTATGATTTTGATGTAGGAAAAATGTGTATTTTCCGTTGATTTCCTCAATGTTATCAGCATAATCCCTAAAATTATTTGATGTTTATGAAGCGTATCCCTACTTGTTTAATGTTTTTGATGGTTGCTATTTCTTTTTCGTGTAGTACTAGCAAGGTACAGATGAAATCCACAGCTCGATTAATTCAGCAGTCAGAAGTGTTTTCTCAAAACCAAACAGGCGTTGTTTTTTATGATATAGCCGAACAAAAAACTGTGTTTGAGCAAGAGGCGAATCGTTTTTTTATGCCTGCTTCCAATACCAAGCTCTTTACTTTTTATGCTAGTCTAAAAACCTTAGGAGATTCTATTCCTGCTTTTCATTATCAAGTTACTGGCGATTCTTTGATTGTTTGGGGAACAGGAGATCCATCTTTCCTTCATCCAGATTTAGCCAAAAGTAAAGTGTATGATTTTTTAAAAAGTCACCCAGAGAAAATTTACTTTTCTAATGATAATTTCACGGGTTCATTTTTTGGACAAGGCTGGGCTTGGGATGATTATAATGATGATTATGCGGCTGAAATATCAGGATTTCCTATTCATGGAAATATTGTCAGATTCAAAGCGAATGGACAGAATGCATTAAATGTATCACCAAAATTCTTTGAAAATAAAGTGTACGACTGGTCGAATACAAATAGCTTTTCTATTCAGCGTGACCTTGGGGCTAATTTGTTTAGTCATCCAAGCCTTCAAAAAATGAAGCCCACTTTTGAACAAGATGTACCCTTTAAGACAGGTGGAGATATTACTGTTGCCTTACTAAGCGATACATTAAAGAAAGAAGTGACTTTGATTAATAAAGCCTTGGATAAATCCGCCAAAACATTTTACAGCCTTCCAGTAGATAGTTTATACAAAAGGATGCTTCATGTTAGTGATAATATGATTGCAGAACATCTAATGGTACTGAATGCTGATGCCTTAGTAGGTGAGTTGAATGTAAGCAAAGGAATTGATGCTGTGAAAAAGAAATTTATGACCGACTTGCCAGATGTCTCAAGATGGGTAGATGGCTCTGGACTTTCACGTTATAACTTGTTTACGCCAAGAAGTATCGTGAAATTGTTGCAAAATATTTACCTGATTGTTCCACAGGAAAGACTTTTTCAGCTTTTACCAGCCGCTGGTAAATCGGGCACGTTGAAAAGTTTATCGACAAGCGAGAAACCTTTCATTTTTGCTAAATCTGGTTCTTTTAGCAATAATTATAACCTGAGTGGCTACTTGGTTACTAAAAAAGGTAAAGTGTTAATTTTCAGTATTATGAACAATAGCTTTATGAAACCAATGTCAGAGATTAGAAAAGAAGTAAGTAAAATCCTGACAGAAGTACATGAAAAAAACTAAGCATACTACTTCAACTCATAGACAATCTGAGAATATCTTCGGGCTACAGGAATGATAAAATTGCTTTCGGTAAGGTGTAATTTGTAGCCTTGGGCATTGCCAGAAACACGTTCAACTTTATCCAGATTCACGATAAAAGAGCGATGACAACGAACAATTTGTTTGTGCTGTGTCTGGCTTTCTAAACGGGTTAAGCTACTTCTGATTAAATCCTTTTTGAAATCATCTTTTTGTTTAAATACCACAGTAGAATAGTTATCACTTGATTCTATGTAATAAAACGAATCAGTATTCAATTGAATTTTATCTTTTCCATTTTCAGCAATCAGGTTTATTTCATCTGACTCATCATGTATTGCGTGTTTTTCGGGAAGATGACTAGGTTGTGGAGGTTTACTGTATTGTTTTAAATAATAAATATAGTTGATTAAAATAATCGCTGTGGCAGGAAAAACGCCCAGCACAAAAGTGTAAATAATCATTGAAATAAAGCCCAATAGATTAAAACCATTAGAGAAATAATGTTGTGAGTAAAGGATGTTGATAGCCGTAATGGAGCAAAAATTGAGGGCAACCATAAATATCTCTCTCCCGACAGTCCACTGTTCTTCTTGAAAAAACTTAGGAAAAAGCCTTTGAATACCAAAATAGATAAAAAGCATGGTAATAGTAGTAATAATACCAAAGCCTGAGAGTAATAAGTTTTTTTGAGGATTCTGCCAATTGGCAATACCAAATGGCTCGAAGAAAATTAAGAAAGATGAAATGAAAATACCTGCCCCGAACGACAAAAAAAGCTTGCGTCTAGTAGAATCGTTATGCGGATAGGGTTGTCTAAGAATCTTTAACATTTGTAATGACATCAATCGAGGTTTTATTAATTGACGTATTGCAAAATTAAGAATAAAGGCGAAATAACTGCGAGTGTGGAATAATACTTAAATATTATTCCCTGTATCAGAAAGATTGATGCAGGGAATATTTGATTATATAATAGGATACTCTTTTAATACCTCTCTGGCAATGACAATTTTTTGAATTTCGGATGTTCCTTCGCCAATGGTACATAACTTGGCATCACGATAGAATTTTTCCACAGGAAAATCTTTGGTATAGCCATATCCACCAAATATTTGCACAGCGTCGGTCGCTACTTCTACGGCTACTTCCGAAGCATAAAATTTTGCCATGGCAGCCTCTTTGGTTAAATGCGTACCTTCCATTTTAAGGTCGGCTGCGTGGTGAGTCATCAATTCCGCTCCGTGAATTTTAGTAGCCATTTCGGCTAATTTAAAGCTGATACCTTGGAAACTAGCAATTGCCTGCCCAAATTGTTGGCGTTCTTGTGCATAACGAGCCGCAGCAGCCATAGCACCCTTGGCAATGCCCAAAGAAAGTGCAGCAATAGAAATTCTACCACCATCCAAAATCTTCATGGCTTGTTTAAAGCCTTCGCCTTCATTTCCTAAGCGAGCCGAAATCGGTACAATACAGTCTTCTAAAATCACCTCAGCAGTTTCAGAAGCACGCATACCCAATTTGTTTTCTTTTTTACCAAATTTCAACCCAGGGTTTGAACGTTCCACAATAAAAGCGGTAGCATTGTCTTTTGTCCCAGTCTCTCCAGTACGTGTCATTACAACGACTACGTCGCTCGATTTACCGTGTGTAATCCAGCATTTAGCGCCATTAATGATATAATTATCGCCTTCACGACGAGCCACACACTGCATTCTAGCGGAGTCTGAACCCGTGTTGGCTTCTGTCAATGCCCATGCACCAATAAAATTACCAGAAGCAAGTTGGGGTACATATTGCTTTTTTTGAATTTCTGAACCAAATTGTAAGATATGATTGGTGCATAGTGAATTATGAGCAGCAACCGACAAGCCGATTGAGCCACAAACCTGTGCGATTTCGTCGATAATGGCAACGTATTCGTGGTAGCCTAAACCTGCTCCGCCATATTCTTCGGGGACGAGTACACCCAAGAAACCTTGTTCGCCCAATTGTTTCATTAATTCAATCGGGAAAGTCTGGGCTTCGTCCCATTCCATGATATGAGGCCTTATTTTACGTTCGGCAAATTCTTTGGCAGTTTGTCGGACTAACGTTAATTGTTCTGATTTGTA
Organism: Arcicella sp. GW458-12-2-14-TSB2; assembly: GCF_059423785.1. Taxonomy (NCBI): domain Bacteria; kingdom Pseudomonadati; phylum Bacteroidota; class Cytophagia; order Cytophagales; family Flectobacillaceae; genus Arcicella; species Arcicella sp. GW458-12-2-14-TSB2. The sequence continues at coordinate 15,940 of NZ_JBWKYN010000125.1, forward strand.
CATTTTTAATGTTAAATTGTTTGTTGAGATTGTTTAAATAGAAATAAAAGGGACTTTTTTAATGTATATTTTATGATAAAAAACTAATATATTATAAAATTATTCCTTTAAATAATTGTAATTTAATGATATTGAAATAGAAATAGTACTGTAATATCTAAAAATAATTTCATTATGCAACAACCTAAAATGCATACCATTAGGATAGAGTCAGTCGAATTGGGTGTGGTAAGGCTAGTGTTTGGTAATCCGCCTACTAATTCAATGTCTATTGTACTTTTGGAAGAATTAGCAATAGCCATAGAAAACTTAGGGGAACAAGAGGAAGTACAAATCATTATTCTGCAAAGTGAAGGAGAGAGAACTTTTTGTTCGGGAGCAGATTTTAATGAATTGATGGCAATCAATGATAGATATGTTGGAAAAATATTTTTTACAGGCTTTGCAAAAGTGATCAATGCTTGTAGAAAATCTCCCAAAATAATTCTTGGGCGCATTCAAGGGAAGGCTATCGGAGGGGGGGTAGGCCTCGCTGCTACTGTTGATTATTGTTTGGCAACCAAGTTTGCTGCTATCAAATTAAGCGAGCTAACGATAGGAATAATTCCTGCCGTGATTGAACCTGCCGTTGAACGAAAAATAGGACTTTCCTCATTTGCCACATTGGCGTTGAATGCCACAGATTTTTTTTCGGCTAATTGGGCAAAAGAAAAAGGCTTATTTATGGAAGTATTCGAAACGGTAGATGAAATGGACAAAGCCATCATTGAATTGGCAACACGCCTAGCATCCTACAATCCGGCAGCGTTAACAGCATTAAAAAAAATCTTTTGGAAAAATACTGACCATTGGGATACACTTTTAGAGGAAAGGGCAGAAATCAGTGGAAAACTTGTACTAAGTAGTTTTACTAAAGAGACCTTACAAACCTTTACACAGCAGCATTGATTATTCCCAACCCCTGAATAGTATAATTTGAAGGCTGGATAGTTTATTTCCTTTTTATGATAATTAAAGTAAATATTATCAGTTTCTAGGTGTGTGTATATTTACGATTTTATACCTATTAAATGCCTTTTTCGATAAGAACTATTACTTAGTTTTAATCTTCCAATTATTTAAAAATAATTACTCAAAGCTTTCTGGAATCTTCGATAATTTTTTGTAATATTTGAAGAAGAAATATGACTTGGATTTCTTAAAAATCGCAAGTTCTTTCTATAGTTATAGTGTTTTGAAGAGCATCATTT
>NZ_JBWKYN010000126.1:0-17042 GCF_059423785.1 Arcicella sp. GW458-12-2-14-TSB2
TACTAAATGTTTGGTAATAAGCTTTTTAACATGGTTGTTTAAAAAAATACCCTAATTCTTAATTTTTATGCTTTTTGAAAACTGATTTAAGTCATTTTTTTTATCAATAAACCCTCTTAAATTGAACGCAATTTTTTGGAATGTACAATTACCTTTTGACTGTTTTCGTAGGCAGTTAAAAGACAAATCCCCCTAAAAGAATTTTTCTCTTAGGGGGATTTTGTTATTAGGAATATAGCTAAGCTATAAACCGTTATTATTTTGCGTAATTCACGGCCCTCATTTCACGGATAACTGTTACTTTGATTTGCCCTGGATATTGCATTTCTTTTTCAATTTTCTGTGAAATATCGTATGATAGCATACTCGCTTTTTCGTCAGAAACATTTTCAGAATCTACCAATACTCTCAATTCACGACCAGCCTGAATAGCATAGCATTTTTGAACACCGCTAAAGCTAACGGCTAATTCTTCTAATTCTTTTAGGCGACGCATATAAGATTCCATCATCTCGCGACGAGCACCCGGACGAGAACCTGAGATGGCATCACACACCTGAATAATTGGTGAAATCATAGAAGTCATCTCGATTTCATCATGGTGAGCACCAATGGCATTACAAACCTCAGCGTTTTCTTTGTATTTCTCTGCCAACTGCATCCCCAGAATAGCGTGAGGCAATTCTGCCTCCTCATGCCATACTTTACCAATATCGTGTAATAGTCCTGCACGCTTCGCTAACTTGGCATTCAGACCTAATTCTGCCGCCATAGTAGCACAAAGCTTAGCTACTTCACGCGAGTGTTGTAAAAGGTTTTGTCCATACGAAGAACGGAAACGCATTCTACCTACCATTTTGATTAATTCAGGGTGTAACCCATGAATTCCTAAATCAATAACGGTACGTTCTCCGATTTCAATAATTTCTTCGTCGATATTCTTCTTCGTTTTGGCAACTACTTCTTCAATACGAGCAGGGTGAATACGACCATCCTGTACTAAACGGTGTAGCGACAAACGAGCAATTTCGCGACGAACAGGGTCAAAACCTGAAATGATGATGGCTTCTGGCGTATCATCTACAATAAACTCTACCCCTGTAGCGGCTTCTAAAGCACGGATATTTCTACCCTCACGACCAATGATTTTACCTTTTACGTCATCCGATTCAATGTTGAAAACAGATACACAGTTTTCAATCGCATTTTCAGCTGCCGTTCTTTGAATAGTCTCAATAACTACTTTCTTAGCCTCTTTAGTAGCTGTTAACTTAGCCTCCTCAATCGTATTTTTGATGATAGAAGATGCCTTCGTTTCTGCTTCTGCACGCAAAGCATCAATCAATTGTTGGCGTGCTTCGTCAGCAGTTAAGCTTGCTATTTTCTCCAATTGTGATACTTGTGAAGCCAACATCTCATCCGCCTGAATTCTTTTCTTATCAGCTTCTTCGGTCTTTTTTCTTAAGTTTTCTTCTTTAGAAGTCAACGATTGTTTTTGCGAATTTAACTCAGATTCTAATTTCTTAGTCTGTTCCATCGAAATCTGTAAAGTACGCTCACGTTCTTTTAGTTTTTGCTCATTTTGAACTAAAATCTGCTTCTTTTTATTTGAATCATCTTCAAATTCCGAGCGAAGTTTCAAGAACTTTTCTTTGGCTTCAAGTATTCTATCTTTCTTGATGTTTTCTGCTTGTAATTCAGCATTTTTGACAATATCTGAAGCTTTGGAAGTTGCCTCTTCTTCGATTCTCTGGGTATTCTTTGCAAAAGCAAGCTTACCGACAAATATTCCCGCTATCAGCGAAGCAACTGCGGCAATGATGGGAGTTAGCATTATTTATATCGTTTTAGTTAATAGTTTTCGTGCATTGAATAATGCAATCCGACCAACTATTGAGTGAAAAAAAGGACTAAAACAGACAAATGCCTTGAATGTGAAAAGAAAAATTAAACGTTTGTATATCGTATTTAAAATCAAGAATAGTTAAATCAAACAAGTAAACTAGAAATTTGTATGGCGTTGTTTATGGAAACGAATCCAATCAAAATCATGTTATTAGAATGTATAAGGTTTAATTTATGGTATTCAGGTACTTGTACTAATTTTTATAAATATGATTTATAATCGCTCAATTTTATACTTAAAACGTTTAAACGAATAATAAAGAAATATGTTAATTCATTCTGTAACAGAACTCAATAAGTTGTCTAATTCAGCAATCTTCCCCATCACAGATTTTTGAAGATCACCGTGTTTGACGCCAAATTTAAGGTTGCTCATTACAAAGTCTAAAGCAACTATTGCTAACAGACGTTGGTGCGAGTCTACCTTTTTAGTTTCTCGATAAGAATCCATTTTTTCATTAATCAACTTAGCAGCTTTGCGAACAAATTCCTCTTCTTCCTTCCCAACTGATAGGCTAAAAGGTTCGTGAGCAACAACTATATTACAAGGGACTTTTTCGGCCATTATATTTTTAAGTTTTAAATTAAAAGTTTTGAGTTATTTAGTCAAGAAAACTATGAACTATGAAACGATCGATTTTGTAAACTTTTTATTTGCTAAGCTGACTAATACACCTATCTATTTCTAAGATATATTGGTCAAGTTTTTCTTTCAATTCGGCAGGATTGCCTGTACTATTTAGATTGTTTACTGCAATCTTAGTGATTTTATCTGATTTTTTAAAGTTTTTTACTCTTTGGTTTAATTTTTTGTTTAATTCTTGGTTTTCTTTTAAGGTCTCAGCCAATGTATGTTTTAAAGATTCGTTTTCTCGGGTGGCTAATTCAAGCCTAGTTTGCAAATCTTTATATCTTAAGACAACATTCCTTAGTTTTATTTCTAAGGCCTCAAATTGAGTCCGAATTTGATTGTCAGTCATCATGCCTTTGTTTAGATAAGTATTTAGATTGCAAAAAATCTAAAGAAATAACGATACATTGAATAAAACCCTGAAATTAATCTAGGCTTTAATCCTATTTATTACAAAGTTCTATAATTTACTCGAAAATTTTATGTTTTTATCTTAAAAAAGCATATTTATCTCTGACTTTCAATGGAATAATTGTCTTTCGCTCAACTAAAACAACACCAGCAGCATATAAACTCAGTAATATGAAATGATATGGGATAGAAATCCATAAATTTTCAATGTTAATCTGCATGGTACAAAAAATTAATACACCCGCTGAAATAATATATCCAAAGGCTGAAAGTATCTTATACGGTACGGGATAATACTTTTGTCCGAAGTAATAACACAAGGCTGTCATCGAAAAGCAAGATATCAAAAAGGCTATCGCACAACCCATATAGCCCATCTTGGGAATTAGGATAATATTGAAAAAGATAGTGATTGCCAAACCGCCAAAAGTGATTCTGGTACCGAAATATGTTTTCTTGTTGAGTTTAAACCAAACAGAGATATTGTAGTAAACACCTAGGAAAAGATTGGCCAGTAATAAAATCGGTACTACTTTCATTCCTTCCCAATAAATCGGCTTTCTTAAGAAAAGGACTTTTATAATATCCAGATTCAGGCAAACCCCTAGCCAAATAAATATACAGGTTATCAAAAACCATTTTGTTACATCTGCTAATGTTTCGGGCGAATTTTTATTTTCAGTTTTTGCCAGAAAAAAAGGTTCGGCAGCATAGCGGAAAGCTTGTGTTGCTAATGCCATAAAAATAGAAAGCTTATAAACGTTGCCGTAGATGCCTAGTGCCTCCTGAGAAGTACGGTTGGGATAAAAACCTTCTGGTAATAGTCTTTCTAGTAATATTCTATCAAACATTAAGTTAAAGGTACTTGCCAAACCCATAATCATAATAGGATAGGCATATATCATCAAGTTTTTGAAAGTGGCTTTATCAAACTGAAATTTGAATAGTTTGAACTCTGTCCTCAAGAAATAGAATAAACTAGCATTGGCTAGGAGGTTAGCTAAGAAAATATATCCTGCCCCAACACTTGGTAAGTATAATTTTTGAGCTAGTGGTTGTAAGAAAAGTAGATAATCTCCATCTGCTATTTTTTTGAAACCTAATAAAAAAATAATGTTCAATACTACGTTTACAATGATGCTGAAAATTTTTGCAGCTACGAATTTCCTAGTTTTTTTCTCTAATCTCAATCTGGCAAAAGGAATGGCTGTAATCGCATCGATGGCTACTATCAGTGCAATCCAAGTTAAGAAAATCTCTTTGCCCGGTACGCCTAATGCATTGATGATGGGTGTTGAAAAAATAATGATGATACTGGTAAATACCAAACTACTAATGGTGATGGCCGATTGAATGATGTTATAATATTTTTCTTTGTCGTCAGTAGCAAAACGGAAGAAGGCTGTTTCCATGCCATACGTATAGATAATATTAGCAATGGCTACGTATGCATAAAGCTTTACGTTTATATTAAGTTCTGCGGGTGTAAAGGCAGCGGTATGAACAGCCACTAATAGGAAGTTAAGTGATCGCCCTAAAATTGTACTTATGCCGTATGATGCTGTTTCGCTGGCTAATTTTTTTAAAACACTCATGTTAATCAGAATTGTGTATCAAACAATCGTTTATCTTTTTGCTTACCACAATGTAGTCGCAATTTACAAGGACTTATGTGTTAATACAATCTTGATTTCAAATGAGTAGATAAAAAATATTTTTCAAAATAAGTATAAACACTTATAAATATATGAGTATTTATACTATATTTGTGACATAATAATCAATTCGTGGTTGAATTGTGCTTTTAACAGAGCTGAGTGATTAAACGCCCCAAATACGTTTAATCACTTTTTTTTTGCCCTTTTAAAACAAGAAACGAGCACCGTATTCCGATACTCGTTTCTTGTTTTAAACAATATAGTTGGCTAAAGTATTAACTTTCAAGCTGATACTTTTTTAATTCAATCAAATTGTCGGGTAAAGCTTTATCCGTCCAGTATTGATGAATCGAAAGAGCAGCACCCAACGAGGTAGCCTGAGCAACAGAGGCTGCATAGACTTCTAAGGTAGGGAATGCCATGGCTAGTAATGTCATAAAAATTTCATTTTTACCAAAACCTCCATCCACAAAAAGCTTTTTTACGGGCGAATTATTCAATACTAATTCAGTAGCAATTAATTGTTGAGCAACAATATCAATAATTAATTGATGATAGGCTTCTTCGTAATTATTGAAAACAGTCAAATCTCTACTTCCAAAAAGAGATTCTTGTAGTGGCGGACGTCTGGCTTCACGCAAATGGTCGTCGTCGCCATGTAGTTGACTTTCCCTTAATCTATGTAAAAGTTCTAAGTCACACTTTACAGTTTTATAATAATCATTTGCCAGATTGAAATGCAATGCCAAACGCTTGGTTTGTTGTTCGTGTTCATAACCAGCAAATAACCTTGAAGCCTTTACGGGCTTACCTTCATAGTGCATATACGACAAACAATCATATTGCAATTCCTCCGCACTCAATGGAATATGATTGAAAGGATTCAAGCTAATACACCACGTACCCGTTGAAAGCAAAATAAAAGGCTCGGTGAAAGTAGCAAGGTAGGGAATCAACGCTGCAGAGCTATCGTGCAGACCAACGCCTACTTGTAATTCATGGTTACCAATACTTTTTTGCTGAACCTGATTAGAAGGAAAGATAGGAGCGAGCTTCTTGTCAATGCCTTCTTCATGTACCCATCTGTGATAAGTATTTTTAGTAAAGTCCCAAAGATTGGTATGACAACCGATACTCGTAATATCTGAATAATAGTTACCCGTAAACAGAAAATTCAAGTATTGCGGTAAATGCAAGGAGTAGTTGATTTTGGCAAATAAATCTGGTTTCTCGTATTTCAAGCGATATAACACCATTCCTGAATTGAGGTTTCCTAATACGGGCGATGCTGTAACTTGTGAAAACTTTTGTTCACCATCATAAGTATCATAAAACTGTTTTTTCAGGGTCTCTGAATACGTCTTTAAATAATTATACAAAGGCGCCACCGCTTTACCATTTGCATCAAGATGCACAAAGCTTGCGCCGTAAGTTGAAAAATTTAATGCCTTAATAGCAAAATCAGGAAGGCTTAGTACCTCCTCAAATGTTTGGGTTACCCACGCATTGAGGAGGTCTAAATCTTCACAGTTATCGCCATCTTCGTCTTGAGTTTCGTCGAATTGAGTCGATTTTTCTAAAACAATTTTGTACTGCTCATCAAAGAGGAACAGTTTTTTATTGGTTTTGCCAATGTCAAAAATAGCAATGACAGAAGTTTTGTTTGTCATAAAAAATTAAAGCCCAGTAGAAACGGCTTTCAGGCCTCTTTCTTGAATCAAATTTTCTCTAATTTTCAAGTTGCGATACAATGCAATTGGGTTTAATGCTCCACCAGCACGAAGACGAGCTTCAGCGACTAATGCACGAACATCGGTACGGAAAGCATCCTGTAAAATCTCTTGACAACGCACTACATCATTTTCCTCTTGAGCAATCTCTAAAGATTTTTTATCAACAGATAATGCCTGCGCATAGGCCGTCATGATGGCTTCTACTGATTGCAATAAGTCTTCTAATGGATCTTTTACATTGTGTGATGCATCAATCATCCATCCTAAGTCTGTAGCATGGTTCATTCCTCTTGCATCCATACCTTCCACCAATTCGTTGAAGATTAAGAACAATTGGTATGGCTTCAATGCACCAGCCGTCAAATCGTCATCACCATATTTAGAATCATTGAAGTGGAAACCACCCAATTTACCTTCCATTAATAATAATGCAACGATTTGCTCGATATTGGCATTTGGCAAATGGTGACCTAAATCAACCAACGTGAAAGCTTTGTCACCTAATTTTTTAACATATGAATACGACTGTCCCCAATCTCCAACAGTTGTTGAATAGAAGTTAGGTTCAGCACATTTATATTCTAAGAACAATTTCCAGTTGTCTGGTAAAGCCGCATAAATTTCCTCTAAACTTTCCAACGTATTTTGGTAGGCTTTACGGAAGTTTAATTGTCCAGGAAAACAAGAACCGTCAGATAACCAAACCGTTAGTGATTCAGAACCTAATTCAATACCATGCTTGATTACTTCAATGTTATGGTCAATCGCTTGTTTACGAATAGCCTTGTTAACATTTTGAAGTGAACCGAACTTATAAGTATATTCTTGATTCGCTTGGTCTTGGAAAGTATTTGAGTTTACAGCATCGAACTTTAAGCCATGTTGTGCTGCCAATACTTTGATAGCCTGCGCATTTTGAGGTATATCCCAAGGAATGTGTAAAGAGATAGCACCACTTGCTTGGTTTAAAGCGTGTAGTAAACCTACATCTTCAATTTTTTCTTCTATACTTCTTGGTTCGCCACCACCAGAAAAACGACCAAAACGTGTACCTCCGGTGCCCAAAGCCCATGAAGGAATAGCGATTTGGAAATCAATTAGTTTTTGGATGATGTTTTCAGCATTTTCAACTTCTGAAAGCGTATATGCCAATTTACGTTGATGTCCAGCAAGTACATCTTCGTTATGTGAATGAATTTTATATTTTTCGAGCTGCATTGGAGAGGAGAAAGTTTATTATTGGATATAAGTCATTGGGAGGATAAACAAAGCATTGTTGAAATACCTTCATCATCTTTATATACTAATAGCCTGTAAATAAAGAACCCCTTTCCGTTTAGGAAAGGGGGAATAAAATTATTTCTAACGATAGAAGCCCATTGCTACACCACCATCTACGTTTAGTGCATTTCCAGTTGATTTACTCAATAAACCACCTACAAAAGCAAAACATGCATTAGCGATATCATCTGGAAGAATGATTTCGTTCAATAAAGTACGTTTCGCATAATAAGCAGGTAATTCAGCCACTGTGATTCCGTAAGCTTTCGCACGGCCTTCAGCCCATCCGCCTGCCCAGATATTTGAATCTGAAATTACTGCATCAGGATTTACAGTGTTTACTCTGATTTTGTCTCCACCTAATTCAGCCGCCATCAAACGTGTTAAGTGTGCTTGAGCAGCTTTAGCAGAACCATAACCAGGGTTGTTTGGTCCAGCTACTACGGCATTTTTAGAAACAATATTTACGATGTCGCCACCTAAATTTTGTTTACGCATCATGGCTACACCTACTTGTGAAACCAAGAATTGTCCTTTTACCAAAATATCGTATAATCTATCCCACTCTTCAATAGAATGTTCAGCAATAGATTTAGAAATACTGATACCAGCATTGTTTACCACGATATCAACACCACCGAAAGCTAAAGCGGCGTCATCAAAAGCTAAAGCAATTGAAGTAGCGTCAGTAACATTTAATAAGGTAGAAGAAACGGCATCTTTACCGAATTTACTTATAAACTCAGCTTTTGCTCCGTCTAAACGTTCTTGATTAATATCGTTAATGATTACGCAAGCACCTTCTTCCGCAAATTTCTTAGCGATTGCCTTACCAATACCACCCGCAGAACCAGTGATTAAAGCGATTCTACCAGAAAGTGCTTTTGGTTTTGGCATACGTTGCAATTTAGCTTCTTCCAATAACCAATATTCAATATCAAATGCTTCTTGACGTGGCAATGAAGTATATTCAGAAACTGCTTCTGCACCTTTCATTACGTTCACAGCATTTACATAATATTCTGAGGCTAAACGTGCTGTTGTTTTGTCTTTCGAGAAAGTAAACATACCTACGCCTGGGTAAAGAATTACCACTGGGTTAGGGTCACGCATTGCTGGAGAGTTATCTCTTTTACAAGTATTATAATACTCTGTGTACATCGCACGATAGGCTTCAAAAGCAGGTGCTAATTTTGCTTTGATAGCGGCTACGTCTGTCAAATCTTCGTTTGGTGCTAATTCAAGTACTAACGGAGAAATTTTTGTGCGTAGGAAGTGGTCAGGACAAGAAGTACCTAGTGGAGCCAACTTAGCAAGGTCGTTTGAATTGGTAAATTCTAACACACGCGCATCGTCAGTGAAGTGTCCAATCATATTACGATATGAAGAACAGAAACCACGTAAGATAGGAGCGATAGAAGATGCTTGTTTCTTACGGTCAGCTTCAGGAAGGCTTTCAATTTTTTGACCGCCAAACACAGGAGCTTTCTTTCCGTAATTTGCTTCTAAATATTCAGCGCATTTTTCGATTACTTCTAAGGTATTAATATAAGAATCGAAAGAAGTATCACCCCAAGTAAATAAACCATGAGAACCCAACATGATACCTTTTAATTTGATACCACGAGATGCTGCTTCTTCCAAACACTCACGCAATTGAAGACCCAAGTCGAAACCTGGACGTTGCCAGCCTACCCAACCAATTTCACCGTTGAACAATTCCTCAGTAATTTGCTTACCATCTTTAGCTGCTGCGATAGCAATAGCGGCATCTGGGTGCAAGTGGTCGATATGAGCAAAAGGTAAAAAACCATGAAGAGGAGTATCAATAGAAGGAGCTTTAGAAGCTAAATCGAAGATACAGTGGTTGAATAATTCTACCATTTCATCTTCAAATTCGATACCGCGGTATACGTTTTCTAAAGCACGAAGTCTGTCAACATACAAAGCTGCACAACCTGATTTTTTCAAAGTACCGATGTCACCACCAGAACCTTTAATCCACATCACGTCAGTTTGATTGCCCGTCAAAGGATCTTTATCTTTGATTTTTACAGAAGTGTTACCACCACCATAATTGGTTAAACGTAGATCAGCTCCTAATAAATTTGAGCGATAAATGAATAGAGCTACTTCGTCGCCTGCTAATTCGGCTGCTTTGGCTTCGTCCCAAAGATAGCTGACGTATTTGAATGTCTTGGTTGCCATTTTTTATAAAAAATATAATAATTAATGTTCAACAAAACTAGAATTCTCTGTATCTTAAACCGTCCTGTACTATCATGCGGAAAAATAGTGTGTAAATAGTGCAATCTGTTGTTGACACTTTTAGTATTTAAAATAGTAACTTTTTTGCCTGTTTTTTGATACTACATTATGCTAATTTTAGTATAAATATTCAGTAATTTAATTATTTGGTGATGATTGATTCCCTATTTTTAAGTATAATTACTCTAAAACTTGCATTTTAATCTATTTAGATAGGCTATTATGATAAAGGTTTGGGTGTTTTTTTTAAATTTGATAATATTATTGCACATTAATGCATAAGATTGAATTAATATTGCATTTGTTTGCAACTACTGGTATTATAAAGGTAAAAATTATAAATAAAAGTAGTATAAAATTTAGAAATTTATTGATAACCATTTATATAAAAAGGTATGAGTAAAAGTATAAGTGCGGAGAAGTTGCGATTGAATACTCGCAAAGATAATAAGGGATGGAAAAAGTGGGGACCTTATCTCTCTGAGCGGCAATGGGGTACAGTTAGAGAAGACTACACAGCCAACCAAGATGCATGGAACTCTGTAACACATGATATGGCTCGTTCTATTGCTTATCGTTGGGGCGAAGAAGGGATAGCGGGTATCTCAGATAATAAGTCTCATATTTGTTTTGGCTTGGCTTTTTGGAACCATAATGATCATATATTAAAAGAACGTCTTTTTGGATTAACGGGAAGTGAATCTAATCATGGGGAGGATGTAAAGGAACTCTATTATTACCTAGACTCTACGCCCACGCATTCATATATGAAGATGCTTTATAAGTATCCTATCAATCCATATCCTTATGACAAGCTAGTTTCTGAAAGTAGGAGACGTTCGCGCTTAGAACCCGAATTTGAAATACTTGATACAGGTGTTTTTGACGACAATGAATATTTTGATATTTTCATAGAATACTCTAAGGCTGACGAGCAAGATATTTTAATAAAAATAACGGCTCATAACAGAAGCAAAAAAGCAGCACCACTCACGATTTTACCTACCATCTGGTTTAGAAATACTTGGAGCTGGGGCTACGAAAAATATAAATATAAACCCATGATGACGGGGGTGGCCAAAAAAGCCATCGATATTGATAACAAAAATATTGGGCATTATAAATTGTATTGTGAAAATGCCCAAGAGTTACTCTTCTGTGAAAACGAAACCAATTTTGAACGCCTTTATAAAGTAGGCAATGCTTCGCCTTATTGTAAAGATGGTATTAATGACTATATCGTTGATAACAAGAAAACGGCTGTAAATCCTAATAATATTGGTACAAAAGCGGCTGCTCGTTATACTAAAACAATTAAGGGAGGAGATAGCTATACCGTAAGGCTTCGTTTAGTCGATCATTCTATCCTTGAACCTTTCGGTGGTTTTGAAGATACCATGGACAAGCGTATTCGTGAAGGCAATCAGTTTTATGAAGAAGTACAGCAAGGTGTTGAAGACCCCGAGTTACTAAAAATTCAGCGACAAGCCTATGCTGGTATGCTTTGGACTAAACAATGGTATTATTATAATGTCAACGAATGGATAAAAGGTGACCCTGCGATGCCCAAACCATCGGAATATAGGAAATATGGAAGGAATGCAGGCTGGCGACACATGTATTCTGCCAATATTCTTTCGATGCCTGATAAATGGGAGTACCCTTGGTTTGCAGCTTGGGACTTAGCTTTCCATACTTTACCCTTAGCAAGGGTTGACCCTGATTTTGCAAAGCGTCAATTAGCAGTAATCCTTCGAGAATATTATATGCATCCTAACGGGCAGATTCCTGCCTATGAATGGTCGTTCTCGGATGTGAACCCCCCTGTACACGCATGGGCTACTTGGAAAGTATATGAGATTGATAAAGAGACAAATGGTAAAGGCGATATAGCCTTTTTAGAGAAAATCTTCCATAAGCTTTTATTGAACTTTACTTGGTGGGTAAATCTAAAAGATGAGGGAGGAAATAATATTTTTGGAGGAGGTTTCCTCGGTATGGATAATATTGGGGTATTCGACCGTTCAGCTACTTTGCCAACAGGCGGACGCTTAGAACAAGCTGATGGCACGGGTTGGATGGCAATGTATAGCTTGAATATGCTAAGAATTGCCGTTGAAATTGCCGTTGAACGCCCCGTTTATCAAGATATGGCATCCAAATTCTTTGAACACTTCTTGCATATTGCAGGAGCGATGCAATCTCTTGGTGGTGATGAAATTAGTCTTTGGGACGAAGAAGACCAATTCTATTATGATATGCTTCATTTACCTAATAATAATAGTATGTTATTAAAAATTAGGTCGATGGTTGGTTTAATTCCTTTGTTTGCTGTAGAGGTTTTAACACCAGAAATGCTTGAAAAATTGCCTGATTTCCGCCGTAGGGTAGAGTGGGTTCTTGCTAACAGACCTGACCTTGCAAGTTTGATTTCTCGTTGGTATGAATCAGGAAAAGGAGAAAGTAGGCTATTAGCTATCCTGAGAGGGCACCGTATGAAAATGATTATGAAACGAATGTTTGATGAAACCGAGTTCCTTTCAGACTTTGGTATTCGTTCTCTTTCAAAATATCATTTGGAAAACCCATATCAGTTCAGAGTTAATGGAGATGTACTAAGGGTTGATTATACCCCTGCCGAGTCAACGGGAAGTATGTTTGGTGGTAATTCAAACTGGCGTGGACCTATTTGGTTTCCAATGAATTTCTTGTTGATAGATTCTTTGATGAAGTTTCAAGAATATTATGGTAACGATTATGAAGTAGAATATCCTACTAATTCTGGCAATATGGTGAGTATCAAAGAGGCAGCGTTAAGTATTTCTGAACGTTTGATTAACTTATTTACACAAAATAAGGAAGGAAGACGCCCAATGTATGAGAAATATGAGAAAATGCAGAGTGACCCTCATTTTAAAGACTTAATTCTTTTCAATGAATATTTTGATGGGGATACAGGTAAAGGACTAGGAGCTGCGCATCAAACTGGTTGGACGGGTCTTGTGGCTGAATTGATTTTGAGTGTTTCAAAAGCAGAAAAACACAGGGTTAGAGAATCAAGCATATAAAAATCAAGCATATAAATTCGTTTAATGATAAGGCATTAAAAAAGGTATCAGCACTACGCTGATACCTTTTTTGTTAGACCAAAACCGAAAACAAATCTGGTTGTTCATTCAATTTTTGATACACAATATTTTGTTCTATCATTCGCCCTAGTAACGGTTCATAATCTTCTTTGTGTTTCAGTTCAATCCCTAATAGTACTGGGCCAGACTCTCGGTTTGTTTTCTTCTGATATTCAAATAAGGTAATGTCATCTTCTTCGCCCAACACATTATTCAAGAAATTTTTCAAAGCACCTGCTCTTTGTGGAAAACGAATGATGAAATAATGTTTTAATCCTTCATAAAGTAATGAGCGTTCTTTTATTTCTTCGGTACGGGTAATGTCATTGTTACCCCCAGAAACCAAGCACACGACATTCTTCCCCTTGATTTCATCTTTCATAAAATCTAAGGCAGCAATCGTTAAAGCCCCAGCAGGTTCGGCTACAATCGCCGATTCGTTGTATAATTCTAAAATAGTTGTACAAACTTTTCCTTCTGGGACTAGGATGATATTATCCAACGTTTCTTTACAAATATTGAAAGTCTTCTCTCCAACACGTTTTACGGCAGCCCCATCTACAAATTTATCGATGGTTTCAAGCTCTAATATATGACCAGCATCAAAACTAGCCTTCATTGATGCAGCACCAGCAGGTTCGACACCAATGATTTTAGTATGCGGAGAAAGTTGCTTAAAAACAGTAGAAACGCCCGCCGAAACACCTCCGCCACCAATGGCCAGAATGATATAATCTATTTTAATATCTGAATCCTTAAAAATCTCTAAGCCAACAGTTGCTTGACCCGTAATTACATCCATATCATCAAAAGGATGCACGTAGGTAGCATTGTTTTCGTCACAATATTGTTTGGCCGCGTTTGAGGCATCATCGTAAGTATCACCTACTAACATTACCTCAATATCGTCTTTACCAAACATCTTTACTTGTTTGATTTTCTGATTAGGCGTAGTAGTAGGCATAAAAATAGTGCCTTTTACCTTCATTTTATGGCAAGCATAAGCTAGCCCTTGCGCATGATTTCCTGCCGAAGCACATACTACACCTTTGGCAAGCTCGTCGGCCGAAAGCATCGCCATTTTATTATATGCTCCTCTGATTTTGTAGGAGCGAACAATTTGTAAATCTTCTCTCTTTAAAAAAATATTAGCTTCATAGCGTTCTGAAAGCACAATATTTTCAGTCAATGGCGTATGTACTGCCACTCCTCTGAGGCGCTCAGCCGCTTCATAGATGCTTTCAAGTGTCGGAAATATAGAATCTTTTTTTTGATCTGTTTTATTAGCCATGTTGATGAGATAAAGCCTTTGATTGTAATAAAATTCCTTTTTCTACAAATATAAGATAGTTTATAGGTAAAAATGATTTTCCTTACCTAGATAATCCGTTCCTAAATTCCAAAGGCGAAAGATTCGTCAATTTTTTGAAGTATTTTGAAAAATATGATTGGTCAGAAAAGTTGAGTTGATAAGCAATTTCAGAAATTCCCAAATCGGTATGCGTCAAAAAACGTTTTATTTCCATAATCATACGGTCATTGATTAAATCGGTTGATGTTCTGCCTGTTACACTTTTTACCGTCTCGCTTAGGTAATTGGGTGTAATAGCAAGTAGGTGTGCATAATCTTTTACCGATAAATTTTCCTGACATTTTTCTTCAATCAATTGCTTGAAACGTTTTACCATGATTTTCCCTTTGCTGGTTTTATCATCATAATTACTGAGTGGGTAAATTCTTTTGCATTGGATAAGAATTAAATCTAACAAAGCACGAATGGCCTCCTCTGAATCGGTTAAGTTTTGCTGATTTTCGTAAATAGCATTCTTAAAAAGCTCTGTTAGCACCTGCTTTTCTGCCTGATTTTCTAAGTAAATCGGTGGTGTTTCTTGATTAAGGTTATAGAAAAAGGGAAGCTCGAAAAGCTTGTAAGGGTCAGTCTTGTTAAAATGGTAAAAAGAAGATGTAAAAAGGAATATATAGCCTTTTACATCTTCAGAAAGGTCTAACTCATGAATCTGACCCGGAGAAAGAAAAAAAATAGTATTGGGTTTTATTGTATAATTCTGAAAATCAATCGTGTGAATCCCTTGTCCTTGTGTAAGGAAGAGGATTTCGTAAAAATCATCATGACGATGTGGATAAGTTACCTTAAAATTTCGATTAATATCAAAGGGTTCAATCTGAAATTGAATCGTTTTTTCAGATTTACTATTAAACCTATCGATGCTATAAACAGGAATGTCTAATTGTTTCATGTAATAAAATTACACATTTAGCTTTAGTTGTAAAAGTTTTAAAATCATCTACTTAAAATAAAATACGATTACCCTGATATGAATTACCCATGAAAAGTACCTAAATAAAACACTAATTTACCATTCATTAATTGATGATTTTTATCAACTTTGTGCATATTTCAGCAATGTTGCGAATTTTAGCCTTCGACAACGTTATTCAAAATCAAAAACATTCAAAAAATGGCAAATTATTTCAATACTCTTTCTTTAAGAGAAAAATTAAATCAGTTAGGTGTTTGTGAATTCATGGAAAGTAATGAGTTTGCTGACGGAGTAAGCGCTTTAGTTGGGAAAAAAATCGTAGTAGTTGGTTGTGGTGCGCAAGGATTGAATCAAGGATTGAACTTAAGAGATTCTGGTTTAGATGTTTCTTATGCTTTACGTCAGGAAGCAATTGATGCTAAAAGACAATCTTGGAAAAGTGCTACAGAAAACAATTTCAAAGTAGGTACTTACGAAGAATTAATTCCATCTGCTGATTTAGTAATTAACCTTACGCCAGACAAACAACATACTTCAGTAGTAAATGCTGTAATGCCTTTGATGAAACAAGGAGCTACGCTTTCTTATTCACATGGTTTCAACATTGTTGAAGAAGGAATGCAAATCCGTAAAGATATTACAGTAATTATGGTTGCGCCAAAATGTCCAGGTTCAGAAGTACGTGCTGAATATGTTCGTGGTTTTGGTGTACCTACTTTGATTGCCGTTCACCCAGAAAATGACCCAGAAGGAAAAGGATGGGCTTATGCAAAAGCTTATTGTGTAGGAACGGGCGGTCATCGTGCGGGAGTGTTAAAATCTTCATTCGTAGCAGAAGTAAAATCTGACTTAATGGGAGAGCAAACTATCCTTTGTGGTTTGTTGCAAACAGGTTCAATCCTTTGTTTCGACAAAATGGTTGAAAAAGGAATCGATGCTGGTTATGCTTCTAAATTAATCCAATACGGATGGGAAGTAATCACTGAAGCATTGAAACAAGGTGGTATTACAGCTATGTTCGACAGACTTTCGAATCCTGCGAAAATCAAAGCATTTGAAATTTCTGAAGAATTGAAAGATATTATGCGTCCGTTGTTCCAAAAACACCAAGATGATATCATGAGCGGAGAGTTCTCTTCAACAATGATGGCTGACTGGGCAAACAACGACAAAAACTTGTTGACTTGGAGAGCTGCTACTGGCGAAACTGCTTTTGAAAAAACTCCAGCAGGAGATGTTAAAATAGCTGAACAAGAATACTTCGATAACGGTTTATTAATGGTTGCGATGGTTCGTGCTGGTGTTGAATTAGCCTTTGAAACAATGGTTGAAGCAGGTATCAAAGAAGAATCTGCTTATTATGAATCATTACACGAAACGCCGCTAATCGCTAACACGATTGCTCGTAGAAAATTATTCGAAATGAACTCTGTCATTTCAGATACTGCTGAATACGGATGTTATTTATTCGACCACGCTTGTAAGCCATTATTAGCTGATTTCATGTCAACAGTCGAAACTGATATTATTGGTACAAACTTCAATGCTGGTAAAGATAACGGCGTTGATAACAGAACAATAATCGCAGTAAACGAAGCACTTCGTTCACACGATATTGAATTTGTTGGTGCTGAATTACGTCAAGCAATGACAGACATGAAAGCAATTTCTACGGTAGCGTAAGGAATTGGTTTTACTGAATACTAAAAAACTCCAGATGAAATTCATCTGGAGTTTTTTAGTAT
>NZ_JBWKYN010000127.1:0-16928 GCF_059423785.1 Arcicella sp. GW458-12-2-14-TSB2
AATTTGATATTACAAATCGCATTTTATTCTGAAATCAAAAATCCTTTACAAAAGTATTTAGTTATCATATTAAAAAAAATACTTTAAAAGTATGATTTTTTGAAGTATTTTCTAATACCAAAGTATTATAACGTTATTAAATATACGTCAACATAGAATTTACCACTCTTGTTAATCTCTTTTTATTTTTAATTCCTATTTTTTCCGAAATATTGTTTTTATGTGTTTTTACAGTATTTATACTAATGATAAGTTTATCTGCTATTTCTCTTTCTGTCATTTCTTGAGCAAGAAGTTTCCAAATAACTTTTTCTCGTTCAGTTAATACGTTGAGATTATAGAGAGGCGAAGCTTGTATTGAATGCTGATGTGCTATCGCGTCATTTTGATTAATATTAGAAAATATAACCCTCTTGCCTTCAGAAATATTTTTTAAACATGTTTTAAATTCAGACAAACTACATCCATTTTGGATATAAGCATTAGCCTTGGAAGAAAGAAAGCATTTTAAGTAAGCAGGACTTTTGGAAAATGAATAAACAATTACTTTAGCGTTAATTTTAATTCTTTCCAATTTTTTAAAAAATCCTAATCCATTACAATTTTCTAATTCAGAGTCTACCAATAAATAATCGGGATGAACTTCAAAAATTCTCTCAAATAAGTGAGTACCTTCCGTTATAATACAGGTTACTTCAAAAGGAATCTCGTCATTTATTGTTTTGATTAGTTCTGCCATCAGTAGATTTGAAGATGCAATCATAAGTGTGGGAGAAATTTTTAACTCCATAGTTGTATTGTACTGTGTCATAGGTAGTATGTTATTAAGAATAAGGTATATAGACACATAAAAATACAAAGAAAAGTTGTGCTTTACTATAATATTAACAATAATAATCACACATTTTTATCCTTTGCTATCACTCTCACATGAACCTAATATCTTTCATCTAGCAAAATAGCGCTTTACTATCCAAAATCAGTATTTAAAGTAACTAAAACAATATATACTATTCCCAGTTATGCTATTTGAAATAATTTGTTAACTAGAAAAAAGGGTTATCTCAGAGGTTGCGACCAAAAGAGAAAGCCCATACACCCAAGAATCAAGATTCATAGCCTTCAAAGATACACGAGAAGATTTTGATGTAGAAAACTTCTTATCGTTAACTTTTTCTATTTAGTGATGAGCTTTATCAAACTTTACAATATTTAGTTGCCCCAACCCTTTTTTTCAGATAGTGAGGTCATTTGCTTAAATTTAGTTGGACAAATGGTTTTTGATTCCGAAAAAGCACGGCATGGGTACGTCAAGAAAAATCATACAACACCTATTCTCTAAACTTTTGGAAAGAAGTCGTTATTATCGTGAATGCAAGGATTTATTTACAACAAATTACTGAGTTAATGCGGAGTAAACTCTTGTATCGTATGGATACACATCTACAAGATTGGTTTATCATAGATAGTATGCATGTATATGTTTACGCCAGAGCGTCTCGAAACTTACGTTTTACAACTGACTTTCAAGTAGAAAATATGGTTGTCACTAATAAAATGCTTTCTGCAATTGAATTGTATGAAAGTTTTCTAAAAATGTTATTAGTGAATGGTTGCCCCAAAAGTAACTAGGAATACTTCTGGTGGTAGGAAATTTCTAACATAAGTAAAGCACAATAAATAACCACTCAAAAACAATTCTATTAAAAGTATGTTGTATCATAGGACTTAAAGCCAAATACATGAAAAAAAGTGAATTTCCACAAAAAACTTGCCCTGTGTGTAATCTGCCATTTACGTGGCGGAAAAAATGGGAAAAACATTGGGCTGACGTTAAGTATTGTAGTGAAAAATGTAGGAGGAATAAAAACACAGCGCATACAAACAATTAAACTCATTTCCCCACATCAACTATTTCAAGGTAGTCTTTTATTTGCTATAGATGATTCTATTTATCTAGTTGAAGACTTTTTATTTTTCAGACAATACAATTCTCATAAATAAAGCTTTCTACAGAGTTAGCATAAAGTATTATAAAGTTTCTTACTCGAAAAAATCTGTAAACTATGAACAAGCCAGTGAACAATAGTAAGATATGAGAAAATATAGCCCTCTGACAGAGAGGATCGAACCAAGAAGTATGGGGCTTTCCTAAAAAATACAAAACTTATTACACTGGTCAAAGCCTTTTATAAATGGGATGAAAGTAAAACATGCAATAATCATCATGCCAACGAGTACCTTCCTAGTCTATAAATAATCTGTTTGTGGTTAAAAATATAAGCCTTGTGTTTGGTACATAATTCATGCCTTGTTAAATAATATTTTATTGGGTTTACTATTTCCCGGTCTTTTCATAAGGTGCGTCCACAGGCTTAGATTCTGGTGAACCTTTTTGACGCAAATAAATACTCAAAAATACAATAGATAACACCGCTAAAAATTCGCTCTGCCAATTTTGAAACGATTCAAACCAAAAGCGACTTCCGACAAGATACTTTGAGAATGAAATAGCCTCTTCGTGGTTTAAGAATTGCTCTTGTCTATAGACTTCATAACTTCCACAGGCATGTAAACTAAAAGAGATGGTAAATAATAAAGCATATGCTATCGTAAGAGAGTTTTGATAAAGTTTCAGCCATATACCTCCTTGCTTAACAGCCCAAGGAGCATTTGGATGAACTTTGGGTTCTTTATCTTCACTCTCCTCCCCTTCTAATGCTTTGGATTCAGCAGAACCTTTTTGTCTGAGAGAAATCGTAAATAATACATAAACTATCATCTGAAAAAATTCGCTTTCCCAGTTTTCAAAGGTGGCCGATAAAAAATGTCCTGTTTGAAGATAAGCTCCAAATGTTAAACTAGAGGCTCCATGTTCGTTTAATTCTTGATTATGTTCTTGCCATCCAGTAAGAGCCTGCCCTAGCCAAAAGAGCAAAAAACAGCCTAATAAGGCTAATGACAATCCATTGTTTCTCCAAAAAGAATTATTTTTCTTCATAATCTAAATGTTTATTTTATTGATACATTAAAAAATTATACCACCATTTCTTGGTGGTATAATTTTTTAAAGGTTTTATGAAAACTAAACTTATATGATATGAAAGCGCAAAAAACAACTAAGGATAATACTCCCGGAATCAATAATAAAACTACTTCTGAGATGGTATTTATTAGAAATAACTATCGAGGGTCGGGTAAATTGACAAACAAAATAGCCTTTATTACAGGGGGAGATAGTGGTATTGGGAGAGCAATTGCCCTGCATTTTGCTAGAGAAGGTGCTAATATTGCTATTCTTTATCATCCTTCAGAGAACAAAGATGCCAATATCACCAAAGAACTTATTGAAGATGAAGGAAGAGAATGTTTCTTGATAGGTGGGGATTTATTAGACCCATCTACTCCAAGACGGGCGACTCAAGCTGTCATCAAGCGTTTTAACAAATTAGACATATTAGTTAACAATGCGGGCATACAACATCCTCAAGAGGATTTTACTAAAGTAAAATCAAAAGATTGGGAAGAAACGTTTAAAATAAATGTCTTCGGGTCTTTCCACATGGTTCAAGAAGCCCTAAAACACCTCAAAGAAGGTGGTTGTATTATTATCACTGCTTCTGTGGTGGCTTATCAAGGGAATGGCCATTTGATTGACTATTCTTCCAGCAAAGGTGCTTTGATTAGTTTTACCAGATCGTTGTCGGCTAGTTTAGCACACAAAAATATACGTGTAAATGCTGTTGCACCCGGACCTATATGGACGCCATTGGTTGCTTCGACATTCCCAGATCAGAAGAAAGAAGACTTTGGAAAAGATACACCCATGCAACGGGGCGGACAACCTTGGGAAGTAGCTACAGCTTTTGTTTTTCTAGCCTCTGAAGATAGCTCATATATAACTGGTCAAGTGATTCATCCTAATGGTGGAGTCATCATCAATACTTAAATACAAAACTATAATCATCTAAAAATCATTTATATGCCTTCTATCCTAGTAACAAAAAGTAGCAAACATTTAGTAGCAAATCGCCTAACGATTGCTTTTGCTGAAAGTGCCACTGCAGGAAGAGCTGCTGCTGAGTACTCGATGGTAGAGGATTCGGGGAAACTACTTAAAGGTGGATTAGTTTGCTATGATGCTTGTCTTAAAGAAACTATTTTGGGTGTGCCTACCGAAATGATTAAAAAATATACTCCAGAATCAGCCGAAGTAACCAAAGAGTTGGCTCATAGATTAAAATCCTTAATAGATGCTGATGTTCAAGTAGCGATTACAGGGCTTACTAGTAGTGGGGGAAGCGAAACACTCCAAAAGCCTGTTGGTACGATGTTTATTCATCTGGTAACGAAAGACAAATCTATCGGAATTAAAGAAATCTTTAAGGGGTCTCCTGAAGAAATTGTAATGCAAACCATAGACCAAGTTGCCCAACTTTTGTTGACGTACGTATAAACATAGAGTTATTTTTCGCTTGGTTTTTCATAAAAAATAATTGAAAAGGTATAAAATAAATAATAGGTGTAGAATTAGCATAAAAAATAGGTAGAGGTTTTATTCGTTTTATAAATCAGCGCTATTTAAGCTGGTACTTTATCTTTCTTTTCTCGTTGCCAGAAACGATGTAATGCAATAGCATTTATAAAATCACCAGCTAATGCTTCTATCGAGTTGTTGATAAATAAACCTTCCAGTATCTCAGACACATCCTTATAATTTTCAGGAATTTTGCTTCCAAAATAGGTAGCCTTTAATACTGGCAAGGCAGCTGAATCGGCCGCAATTGCTTTACAATGCTTGAAGGTTTCATTCAGAAAATGAATCGCATCGGCATCAGCTTCTAGATAGGCCACACTATTGGAACCTCCAGGTACATATACCGCATCATATAGTACTGACGCCGCTGTTAGAAAGCTCTTATCTACTTTTATTTCTTGATCATTTTCTGTAATAACGACTCCTAATTTTGGTGCAATTATTTCCACTACCGCCCCTTGAGCTTGCAAAATACTCTTCATCGTTTTGAGTGAATTTTCACTGACTCCATCTGCTACTAGGATAGCTATCTTACGGGTGAGAATAGAATTCTTCACGGTGGATGCCATACTTAGGGCTTCTGATTTCTCTAATGAACTCTTTACGATAACAGGCTGATAAGAAGCCACATCTGCATCAGCAGGATAACTCTGATTTAAAGGTGTTTCTAAGGCAGAAGGTATTGATATTCCTAAATTGTAGGCCACTTTTGCAGCCAATCCTTTGTCTATATACCAAAGCATTTTGAGCATTCTTTTACGAATATATTCCGCTTTCACGTTTCCTAATTCAAAGCTCAAGGCATCTACGATATGATTTTTTTCATAATCAGATTGACTGTTGAAAAAAAGTGTAGCTTGACTGAAATGGTCAAAAAAACTTTGACTACGACCACGAATCTTGTGGGCTTCAATGCGTTCATTATGGCTAGTAAAGCCTCCTTCACTCATTTTAGCCTGAAAAGGGCATCCACCACTTAGGGTATTGGGGTCATAGCTTGTTTTGCTATGATTAATTGTCTGTCGCATATGCCCATCTCGCTGATTATTATGCACTGGAGCAATTGGGCGATTAATAGGAATTTCGTGAAAATTTGGACTTCCTAAGCGAGTGAGCTGAGTATCGGTATATGAAAACAAACGTCCTTGTAAAAGAGGATCATTCGTAAAATCAATACCAGGGACAAGGTGTCCTGGGTGAAAAGCCACTTGTTCGGTTTCAGCAAAAAAGTTATCAGGATTTCTATCCAATGTCATTTTACCAATTTTCATTACCGGTACTAGCTCTTCGGGAATTAGTTTAGTAGGGTCTAGCAAATCAAACTCGAATTTATGTTCATCTTCTTCGGGAACAAGTTGAACACCAAACTCCCATTCAGGAAAATTGCCACTTTCAATCGCTTCCCATAAATCACGGCGATGAAAATCAGGGTCTTTCCCTGAAATTTTTTGGGCTTCATCCCAACTTACCGAATGTACTCCCAACAAAGGTTTCCAGTGAAACTTTACAAAGAACGCCTTACCTTGCTCATTGATAAATTTAAAGGTATGCACACCAAAGCCTTCAATCATGCGTAGACTTCTAGGAAGGGCACGGTCGCTCATTACCCACATAATCATATGCATACTTTCGGGTAATAATGAGATAAAGTCCCAGAAAGTATCATGGGCAGAGGCTGCTTGCGGAATTTCATTATGAGGCTCTGGCTTAACGGCGTGAATTAAATCAGGAAATTTGATAGCGTCTTGAATAAAGAAAACAGGGACATTATTACCTACCAAATCATAATTTCCTTCTTCAGTATAGAACTTAACAGCAAATCCTCTGACATCACGTGCTAAATCGCTTGAGCCACGCGAACCAGCAACGGTTGAAAAACGCACAAATACTGGCGTTTTTTGAGCAGGGTCTTGTAGAAACTTAGCTTTTGTATAAGGAGCCATAGATTCATAAACCTGAAAATACCCATGTGCTGCTTCTCCCCTTGCATGAACAACACGCTCTGGAATTCTTTCATGGTCAAAGTGCGTAATTTTCTCTCGAAGTATAAAATCTTCCAGTAAAGAAGGCCCTCGTTCTCCCGCTTTCAGTGAATTTTGGTTGTCATTAATCTTTAATCCCTGATTTGTAGTAAGGAATTGATGTTGACTATCTTCTTTATTACTGTCAAGGTCAGCTTGTTTTTTATTAGTTGATTTTTTCATTTTTCTAACGGATGAGATTTTAGTAGAATAAAACACACTTAAATACATTTATTACCAGCCAATAACTTCCAATTAAAGTATTTTAAAAGATTAATTGGGAGCCTTATAACAGAACTCTCTTCGAGCATTGATAATATACCAATGCTCAAAGAGAGTCTCATTATTACCTGACTTGAGTTACGATTTGCCTATACCTCTTCTGCAGCTTCAATATTGATTGAACTTTCTGCAATGTTCGATAATGCACTATCGGCTTCTTTCTCTTCTTCCAAGGTTTGACTTAACAAATGCGCTGCCTCTTTTTCTCCAAGCGTGTTCGCAAAAGCTACCAATGTTCCATAAGTGGCTATTTCGTAGTGTTCCACTTTTTGGCTTGCAGCAATAATACCTGCATCACGCACTACGCCTTCTTGCGTACTTTCCATAATTTCCTCTGCTTCCTTAATCAACCCTTCTATGGCTTCGCATTTCTTGGTTTGTGCTTTTAATCCTAATACTTCAAATACTTTCTCAAGTCTATCCACCTGACCTTCGGTAACTGTCAAATGTTCCGTAATGGCATCTATCAATTCCTGAGAAGTAGCTTTTTTAGCCATTTTTGGCAAAGCTTTCGTCAATGCTTTTTCAGCATAATAAATGTCTTTTAAGCTGTCTTCAAATAATTCGCTCAGGCCAGTAGCCACATCTGATTTTTTTTGTGTGTTTTTCATTTTTTCTTCAAATTAAGTTTGAATAGATTGCTTAATAACACAACATGCTAACGTTCAAGCACATGAGTGTTTTGATTAAATAGTAAAAAAATATATACCACATATTATTTATATCGTATAATGAGTAAGAAGTACCCCCAAACGTATTAGTTATTTATATAATGTGGTATAACTACCTCATTTGATGTCAATTAATAATGCTTATAAATATCCACAAGTAGATATGCTAAACTAATAACCGTTACCCAAATGGGTTTCTTTATTAATCGTTATTAACAGCATGAATATCATTTAAACTACGTAGTCACTTTGTGCATCTTTTGGGGTCAAAACTATTGTGTATGTTTTACAAGCCCCCTTTTGCCTATATTTGTCATAACGGTATAGTGTAATAAGAATATTAATCTTTTTGGAATAAAGTAACCTTGGAAAGGGTTATACAATAACATAGTCCAATTACTGGTATATAAATATTATGTGTAACCTTAAAAACCTTGATAAAGAATGACAAACGAACAGAAGGCGATAAGAACAACTTATTTTAGTATATTAGGGAATTTAGCCTTGGCTATTGCAAAAGGATTTGCTGGATTTTTTGGAAACTCGTATGCACTGATAGCTGATGCAATTGAATCTACCACAGATATTTTTTCTTCTATTCTAGTATTATTTGGACTTAAATATGCCAACAGACCTCCTGATAAAAATCACCCTTATGGACATGGTCGAATAGAACCATTAATTACCTTTTTAGTCGTTGTTTTTTTAATAACCTCTGCCGTAATTATTGCTCATGAAAGCATACAAAATATAGGCACTCCACACGAATTACCAAAAGCATGGACGTTAGCAGTTTTAGGAATAATAATTATTTGGAAGGAAATATCTTATCAAATAGTCATTAAAAAGAGTAAAGAAACCCATAGTTCTTCATTAAAAGCAGATGCTTGGCACCATAGAAGCGATGCAATAACTTCTATTTCTGCATTTATAGGCATTTCTATTGCTTTGTACTTTGGAAAAGGTTTTGAATCGGCCGACGATTGGGCTGCACTCTTTGCATCAGGATTTATATTATATAATAGTTATTTAATCTTTAGGCCAGCATTGGGTGAAATCATGGACGAACATGTATATGATGATTTAATAGCCGAAATCAGAATAGTTGCCATAACTGTAAATGGCGTAGTTGATACTGAAAAATGCTTTATCCGAAAAGCAGGTATGAAATACCATGTAGACTTGCATGCAACAGTAGATGGGAACTTAACCGTAAAACAGGGGCACGATATTGCACATCATTTAAAAGACACATTGCAAAAAGAATTGCCTCAACTTGGACAAATTTTGATACATATTGAGCCTAATAATATATAGGAAAAGCTATATCTTGATTTAATATTTAATATGCGATGATATGATTCCAAATGGCCATACAACATTCCATTCCAACTATAACCCTTAGCTGTATATACGTGCTTTTCATCACTATTCTGTTTTAAAGAGAGAATTTAAAAACTATACAAGAAAGACTTTTCTTTTAGAGCAATTCACAAATTTCTTTTCTGTCCCATGGCCTCTAAATACCGATACACAGTTGCTCTTCCAACACCTATAATACTAGCAATTTCATCTGCTGATTTCTTTTGTTGATACAGCATCACTGCCGTTTCTGCTTTTTTTAGCCCATCAGAACTTAATCCCTTTTTTCTTCCTCCAGTACGTCCCCTTGCTCTGGCTGAGGCCAAGCCTGCTCTGGTTCTTTCACGGATGATATCGCGCTCAAATTCTGCCAACGAAGCAAAAATATTTAGGAATAATCTCCCTTGAGCACTCGAAGTATCAATCGTATCTTTTATCGATACAAAATGGACTTTCTTATTTTCCAGCATTTCGATTAACTGAATTAATTCCTTTAATGACCTACCTAAACGATCTAGTTTCCAGACAATAAGTGTATCTCCTGCTCTCAAATTATCTAATAGTCTTACTAGTTGTGGTCGCTCCTTCCCAGAAGATACTTTTTCTTGGTAAATTCTTTCACAGCCAAATTTTGTTAAGTCATCTGTTTGTAGATCTAAATTTTGGTCTTGGGTAGAAACCCTAGCATATCCTATCTTCATATTTTGTATCATTAACCATTAAAATATCACATCTTGATATTTTGTTTTACAAGATAACAATTTGATACAAGATAACACATAAAGTTAGCGAAAATAGTAGCAAGTATTCTAATCTCATCAAACGGTCGTTTAATGAGATTAGAAATATTACGTTTTTTATCATCTCAAAATAACTGCATTGTCTTTTAATTCATACTGCTCTAGCGAAGCTCCTATCACTTTTGCCTTTTGGAAACAAACCTCCAAAGGAATAGGGAAATAGTCTAATTAATTTCAAATACTATATAGGTGAGATATTAAGCTTTTTACTAAGATAAACCACTACAATGCTTAGATAAATTAAACAAAGCCGTAATTTTGAAAGCTTGCAAAAAAACAATAGTCTATTAGTAATAGTAATTTAATTGACCGCTACGAAGTCATCTTGACTTTTTCCTAAAATTGCTTAAAAATAAAAAAAGGTCGCTGATATTTGTTTTGTGAACCATACCAAAGCAACCTTTTTATGTACTACGTACTCAGCAAAGGTATAATAGAATCGGAAATAATTTGTGATTTACCTCTGAGAAAATGAGGGTTTAAGCACAAAGTTCCGACTTATGAAATCATTAGCTGTATTCTTTATAAGCTAAAGGCTGGGATTTAACTTTTTGGAAAGCATAAGCTCTTTCAACAATTATTCTGAAGAATTTATTTAATATCAAATATTGGTCAGCAAGGATGTTTAGGATAGTAAAAGATGTATATTCTACTTTACAATCTTCAAATGTTTGAATGTTTGAATGTTTATTTGGCATTTCTTACCATATATAAATGTCTGATAATCAGAAATAAATATTGAATATACATAGAAATTAGTTGATAAATCATTACCTCTTTTATCTATATACTAACCTTATAGTTTACAAGTTCCATTCTACATGATTAACGTTAAGTTTGTAAATTCATTTAACTTGCAGCCTGTCTTTATGTTTTATTATTCCAATTTATTTGGTTTAATTTAATCATTTAAAAAAATTAAATATTGGTGGTGTTAATCTTTTTGAAATTAACAAACTATGAAATAGCCTAGTAAAATTAAATAACTAGCTCAAAACTTTTCAAACCAATTAAATTTATCATGAATGATTTTAGTTTTTTCTTCTTGAAGATAATTCAGATAAGCTTTTGCTACTGGGGAGAAGTTTTTCCCTTTTAGCCAAATTAAATGCCAAGTAGTAATAATGGGTAATCCGTTGACTGCAATGATTTGTAAATCTCCGTTGAGGATCTCATTTTTTATACCAATCAATGGCATAATTGAATAACCTAAACCCGCAATTACTGCTTGCTTTACTGCTTCGTTGGAAGTCAGTTCCATTTTTTTTCTAACCGAAACTTTATTCTCTTCAACATATTTTTCCATCGTATGTCTTGTTCCAGAGCCTTTTTCTCTATAGATAAGGGGTAGCGTCTCAAAAATATCTTTCTCGTAATTTTTATTGATAAAGGATTCTTGTGTGTTACCTACCAAAAATAATTTGTTTTGCATCAAAGCAATTTTTTCAATCTGTAATTTGTCAGGTAAGACAGATACTAATGAAAAATCTACTTCATTACTCTCTAAACTTTCTAATACTTTGGCTTTATTGGTTACATCCAAAATCAATTCTATGCCTTCATGTTGTTTCAAAAAATCAGTTAAAAAGTAAGGAATTACATATTTTCCTGTAGAAACTACAGAAAGTTTTAGCCGTCCAGATAGCTGTCCTTTATAAGCCAATGTTTTAAAATTAATGGCATTTACTTCATCCAAAATTCGCTCGGCAGCAATAGCAATTTCTTTTCCAAAATCTGTGATAAATAGCTTTCTTCCAACTACTTCTGTCAATGGAATATCGAATTGTTCTTGAAAGTTTCGGAGTTGAATCGACACCGCAGGTTGCGTTAAATGCAACTCTTCTGATGCCTTTGTGATACTCTGTGTTTGGGTTACTTTCAAGAATACTTGTAGCTGATGCAAAGTATAATTCATAAATATATTTAATGATTATCATTACAAATATAAATAAAAATATATGAACGACATTTTAGAATTTTGCAAAGTCAAAAAATAAAAGCAAATCAACATGACACGAATCACAGTAGCAAAAGGCGATGGCATTGGGCCAGAAATTATGGATGCCACTTTAGCAATCATCTTAGCAGCAGGAGCGGCTATTGAAGTCGAGGAAATTGAAGTAGGCGAAAAAGTGTATTTGGCAGGAAATACGGCTGGTATCGCTAAGGAATCTTGGGATGTAGTGCGAAGAAACAAAGTATTCTTGAAAGCTCCCATTACTACTCCGCAAGGCGGTGGTTATAAAAGTCTGAATGTAACTACTCGTAAGTTTTTAGGGCTTTACTCAAATGTTCGCCCTTGTACAAGTTTACATCCTTTTGTAAAAACGAAGCACCCTGCAATGGATATCGTGATTATCCGAGAAAACGAAGAAGATTTGTACGCAGGGATTGAACACCAGCAGACAGATGAAGTAGTACAATGTTTGAAATTAATTAGCCGTCCGGGCTGTGAGAAAATAGTTCGTTATTCTTTTGAATACGCCAAACAATACGGACGTAAAAAAGTGACTTGTTTCACCAAAGATAATATCATGAAACAAACAGATGGTTTGTTCCACCAAGTGTTTGATGAAATAGCCAAAGAGTATCCAACAATCGAAAATGAACATTGGATTATCGACATCGGAGCGGCAAAAATGGCTGACACACCAGAAGCTTTTGACGTAATTGTAATGCCGAATTTGTACGGCGATGTACTCTCGGACGTAGCCGCACAAATTGCAGGTTCGGTTGGCTTGGCGGGTTCGGCCAACATTGGTGAAGAATGTGCCATGTTTGAAGCTATTCATGGCTCGGCTCCAAGAAGAGCAGGACAAAACCTTGCGAATCCTTCAGGATTGTTACAAGGAGCGATTATGATGTTGAATCACATAGGCGAAACAGCCGTAGCAGAAAAAGTACAAAATGCTTGGCTAAGAACTATCGAAGAGGGTATTCATACTTACGATATTTATAAAGAAGGAATCAGTACACAGAAAGTAGGTACAAAAGAATTTGCTGAGGCAGTGATTGCTAATTTGGGCAAACAGCCTCAAACCTTTAAACCTGTTAATTATTCAAAGGGAACAGCATTGAATTTACCGAAGTATCAGCGGAAAACTCCTGCTAAAAAAGAACTGGTTGGGGTAGATATATTTGTACACTGGGCTGGTACAGATCCTAACGAATTAGCAGAAAAAATACAATTATTAGATAATGACGATGTAAAACTTTCGATGATTACCAACCGTGGCATTAAGGTTTGGCCAGATGGTTTCAAAGAAACATTCTGCACAGACCACTGGCGTTGTCGATTCAAATCAACCATGAGTCACCATATTCAAAAACAGGATATTATACAATTATTGTATGATGCTAATGAATTATCTATCGATACAATCAAGACAGAAAACTTGTATGAATTTGATGGAAAATCAGCTTTCTCTTTAGGTCAAGGACAATAAAATACAAAGGAATGGAAATACAACTTATTCTTGGTCGCTTCAGTGCCAAAGAAGCCATCGAACTCATCACACAGATGATTCACGTTAAAATTAAATATCACGAAGGTAAAATCTCTTCGGAGAGTAGTGAAGAAGATATTAAAAGGCGTGAAGGAAGGATAAAACAACTTCAAAAAGATTTATTTGAAATTCGCAAACACATTCAAGCAAAGGGTGAAACAGTTGATATAGATGCTAAGATTAGTATTTAATGCATAGAAGAATAGATAAGTAAAATGTTCGTATAGTACCGAGCAATTATACCGAGAAAATGAACCAACAGAGGATCCTATGTATTGTGATTTTTGTAATCCATAAAATGTATGATTGAAGTAACAAAAGATATAAACAGAGCAGCCCTTTTTTTAAATAATAACGAAGTAATAGGTATGCCAACCGAAACAGTTTATGGATTGGCAGGGAATATTTACAGTGAACAAGCAGTAAAAAAGATTTTTGAAGTAAAACAAAGACCTTTCTACAATCCGTTGATTGTACATATAAAGTCGGTCGAGTACCTTGAAAAAGTAGCTGTAGAAATACCAGAACAAGCCATCGAATTGAGTAATCATTTTTGGCCTGGTCCACTTACTTTATTATTAAAGAAGCATCCGACTATCCCCAATATCATTACCGCAGGTAAAGAAACTGTTGCTGTTAGGATTCCCAAACATCCAATAGCTCAGTC
This sequence comes from Arcicella sp. GW458-12-2-14-TSB2, assembly GCF_059423785.1. Lineage (NCBI taxonomy): Bacteria > Pseudomonadati > Bacteroidota > Cytophagia > Cytophagales > Flectobacillaceae > Arcicella > Arcicella sp. GW458-12-2-14-TSB2. The sequence continues at coordinate 13,847 of NZ_JBWKYN010000127.1, forward strand.
GCTTTTAAACCTACTTGATTATCCGCTTGCTGCACCAAGTGCCAATCCATTTGGTTCGATTAGCCCAACAACCGCAGAACACGTAGCAGAGTATTTTAGTGAACAAATACCTGTAGTATTGGATGGTGGGGCATGTGAAAAAGGCTTAGAATCAACTATTATCGGGTTTGTAGATAGCCAAGCGGTTTTGTTCAGACATGGAGCGATTTCGATAGAAGAAATAGAAGAAGTAATCGGTAAAATAGCGATTAAAACCAGTGCCAAAGACCAACCAGATGCTCCGGGAATGCTTTTGAAACACTACGCTCCGCAAACGCCCACCTTTGTTACCGACGATGTTCAGAGTATGATAAAATCTTTTTCGAGAAAAAAAGTAGGCTTAATCTTATTTAAAGAAAGGCTAGAAAAGTGGGAATTGTGTCAAGAAGTACTATCTACAAAAGGAGATTTGCAAGAAGCAGGAGCAAATCTGTATGCAGTAATGCACCGATTAGATAAACAAAAATTAGATGCAATCATTATAGAAAAACTACCTAATATCGGCATTGGACGAAGTATAAACGATCGCTTAGAAAGAGCAAGATTCAAATAAATATATAAAAGCATAATTCTTAAATCCTTACAATATGAACTTACAATTACTAATTGAAAATTTAACCAATCCAGCACTGCTGTTTTTTGTGTTGGGCATCATTGCTGTACAGCTCAAGAGTGATTTAGAAATTCCGCCAAATTCTTCTAAATTCATTTCGCTATATCTCTTGTTTTCTATTGGTTTTAAGGGTGGGCAAGAGTTGGCTCATAGTCCATTTAATCTTGAGATTATTTGGGCTTTACTTTTTGGTGTTTTATTGGCATGTATTATTCCATTTTATAGTTTCTTTATCTTGAAAAAGAAGCTAAGTATTGAAAATGCAGGAGCAATTTGTGCGGCATACGGCTCGGTAAGTGCTGTAACTTTTGTAACGGCGGTATCGTTTTTGGAAATGCAAAAGCTCACAATGAATGGCTATATGGTTGCTGTAATGTCAGTGATGGAAGCACCTGCTATTATTGTCGGTGTGGTTTTGATACGTATTTTCGGCAGTAAAAGTGATACACCACAACGTTTAAAAACAGTAATAAAACATTCTTTGACCAATGGGAGTGTACTATTGATTATTGGAAGTTTAATTATCGGTTTATTGGCAAGTGAGCAACAAGCACAAGGTATAAAACCATTTACCACGGATATATTCAAAGGGTTTTTAGCGATTTTTCTTTTAGATATGGGAATTATTAGCGGTAAGAAAATCAATAATTTTTATCAATCGGGTTGGTTTACAATACTGTTTGCAGTGCTGATACCTCTTTTTAATGGTTGTTGGGTAGCTATTGCCAGTGGTTTTATTACGCACGAAGTAGGCAATAGATTCATCTTTGCTATTTTGGCGGCAAGTGCATCTTATATTGCCGTACCCGCTGCCATGAAAATAGCAGTACCAAAAGCAAATCCAGGTTTATTTTTACCGATGGCTTTGGCAATAACTTTTCCATTCAACATCACTTTCGGAATGCCCATTTATCTAGCAATTGTTGAGTATTTCTAAATATATATCATCATTAAAAGGCGTGTTACTCCTCTGAAATTATCAAGTATTATATTTAAATACCACACAAAAATGGAAAAATTTGAACTTTTAAAATTATTAATAACAAAAGTTGAAAAGTACTACGATAACGAAGAAACGAGTAAAAGTTTAGATGCCTTTCTAATTTGGCTTATCATTGATAATAATAGAGATAGTATTTCTTTTGATAAGTTATACGATAAAACCGATGTTGAAAATAATATAGAAATGCTTAATAGTTTATTACATCGTTATGCCAAGATGTATTCTAAACTAGTATTAGGGTACTCTACGAATCTTAGTTTGGAGGAGTTTTCATTTTTGGCGAGGTTATTAAGTTTGAAAAGCTGTACTAAGTCTGAGTTAATAGATTTAATGGTTTATGAGAAGTCAACAGGGCTTGAAATAATAAAAAGGCTTATTAAAGCAAACCTTATTTCTGAAGAGTCAAACCAATCAGACAAACGAAGTAAACAAATCAATTTAACAGATACAGGCAAAAAAAAACTTTCTAAAGCCTTTTCTCAAATGAAGATGGTTTCGATAGAATTGACGTCTATTTTGGATATAGCTGAAAGAAGTACACTTTATCATATATTACTAAAATTAGTAAAGTATCACAGGCAACATATTGATATCAATATTGAAAGTTTGAGAAAGAAATGTAGCATAATTACACCATTAGTTAACAATTATGATTAAAAGATGAATAGATGAGGACATTATATTTAGTATTGCTTACATTTTGTTTATTGATAAATAATTCTCTGGCTCAAGCATTTGATTTAGGGACTTGGAGTATATTGAATGTAAAATACAATCTCAATGAAAAATGGAGTGTTTGGGGCGAAGGACAAATTCGTTCACTAAAATTTTTCACTAATTTTCACTACTATGAGTACAAAGGAGGTATTAATTATAAGTTTTCTAAAAACGTTGTATTAACCATTGGAACAGGTAGTTATCAAACCTATAGAGAAGGGGGAGATTTTGTTTTACCTAAAAATAATGATGAATTTAGAATTTGGCCACAGGTTATTCTATATCAATCCATTAATAAAATTAGGATTGAGCAACGATATAGAACTGAATTAAGATTTACAAGTAATGGTTATCGAAATCGATTTCGATATAGGCTCGGATTATCATATCCTCTAGGCAAACAAAGAGGTGAATACAGCCCTCTACAGATTAATTTAAGCAATGAAATCTTTTTTACCGATAATGAACCTTATTTTGAAAGAAACAGGATGTTATTTTCTATCAATTACAAACCTACAAAAGCCTCAACAATACAAATCGGCTATTTACACCAATTTGATTATAAGATTGATGATGAAACAGGTCGAGATTTTCTTCAAATAGGATACTTTATGGACATATTCCCTGTAAAATCATCTAATAAAACTATTAATAACGACATAAATGATAATTAGAATCTTAAATTTATCTATATAGGAATAGTATCACAG